>NZ_RZQI01000091.1:0-11547 GCF_003998335.1 Mesorhizobium sp. M7A.F.Ca.CA.002.05.1.1
TGGCGATATGACTCTCGACGCGGACGGCAGCGAAATTTACGTCGGAATCAGCAAATCCAGCCCGGACAAATATCAGGTGATCAAACGTCGGCTGTCCGATGGAAAGGTCACGTCGCTCATGAAGTTCGGCGAGGCCGAGCATGCATCGCTGCGCGCTTTGGACCGGCCCGAATGGGCATTCATGAGTTACGGGGGCAATCCCGAGGAGGTTCGAAGCCAGCCGGACTGGGCTCCATACTCGCGCGAGGTGATCGCGCTGCGTGTCGACGGCAGTCGAGAGGTCCGACGGATCGTGCAGACGCGGAACGCTCCGTTCGATTATTGGAGCGAGACACACGCCTCCCCGTCCCCTGATGGGTCGCAAGTGATCTGGTCTAGCAATTGGGGGGTACCGGGCGGACCGGTCTACGAATTCGTCGCCCATCTCGATTGGCCGCCGCAGCCGGATCTGAATCAAAAGGAGATTGCCACCAATGGCCTTCGTTAGCCGAATTTCCTTTGCAGCACTTGTCGGATGCCTGGCCTTGAGCAGCGCAACCGCGGCCGAAGCGCCGGCCGCCTACAAGCTCTCCCCCGGCGACACGGTGGAGATAGGAATTGCCTCAATAGCGGAACGAACGCAACGCGCGGTTGTCCAGATGGATGGCTCGATCGCGCTGCCCGAGTTCGGGATGATCCCGGTTGGCGGGTTGACGCCGGCCGAATTGCAGACGCGCATGGAAGCGGTGCTGCCAACCAAGATCGTCCACCAGCGTCTGCCTGATGGACGGGAGCAAATGATCGTCATCAAGCCGAGCGACGTCACGGCCGTGATCGCGGAGTACCGGCCGATCTACGTGACTGGCGATGTGCTGACGCCAGGGCAGCAGGCTTACCGGCCACTCATGACAGTCCGGCAGGCGATTGCGGTCGCCGGCGGTTTCAGCCTTCTGCGGTCGCGGGCAAGCCAAAGCGGACCTGATCCCGTTGATCTGCGACGCGACTACGAGTCGATCTGGGGGGATTACATCAGGGACTACTTTCATGGCGCCCGCATCCGCGCCGAACTTCAGAACCAGGCAGAATTTGACATGCAGCCGCCGCAGGGCTCGCCCCTGTCGAATGTATTGATATCGGCGGTCGCGCAGGCGGAAGCGGAGGGTCTCAGAATTTCGCTGAACAATTTTCAACAGGAGCAAAGCTATCTCGACAAGACCGCCAAGGATGCCGAGGCTGAGGTCGAGGTTCTGCTCAAGCGCGAGCAGACGGAAGCGGCAGCGGTGAAACAGGATGAGGACGATCTGGCGCGGGTCACCAAATCGTTCGAATCGGGCAACCTGACCAACAGCAGGCTCGCCGATGTCAGACGTGCGGTGCTGATGTCGTCGAGCCGGGCGCTCGAGACCTCGGTCGAACTCATGAGAACGCGGCGCCAGCAGGAAGACTTCGTCAGGCAGCAGGAACGCAATGAAAATCAACGAAGGATCGGCCTTCTGAACGAGTTGAGGGACACCGACCTTCGCCTCGCCGAGACCACTGCAAGGCTCCACGCAGCCAGCCAGAAGCTTCAGCCATCAGGGGCGTCCGCTCTTCCGCTGCCGGTCGCCGGCGAAACCTTCCAGGCGCGGATCACAATAACCGGTGGAGCCGGCGACGCGTCGAGAAGTCGACCGGTCGACCAGGACACTGAGGTCGCGCCTGGAGACACCATCGAGGTGAGGTTCAGCAGCGACCTGCAGAGCGCGGCGATCCAGTAGTTGCGCGACGTGAACCGACCCGGGAACGACGGTGGCTAATGCCTCGCCTCACGGCATGAAGACGGGGCGTCGAGAAATCAAAATGGAAAAATCCAGAAAGCGGGTTTGTCGTGATTGGTGAAATGGATGTCGCCAGCGCCTACAGCACGGGCCGTACCGACTTCATGGGGCTGAATTTGGTTGTGGCGCCCGGCGTGCTCGTCCCTCGCCCGGAGACGGAATTGCTCGGCAGCACCGCCCTCAATGTGCTTCGTGAACTTAATCGGCCGGTCCCGCGTGTCGTGGACATGTGCTGCGGGGCGGGCAATCTCGCCTGCGCCATTGGATACAAGGTCCCCACCGCGCGCGTCTGGGCGAGCGATCTCACTGACAGCTGTGTCGAAACCACCTGCCGGAATGTCGCCCATCTTGGCCTGGCCGGGCGCATTTCGGTGCTGCAGGGCGACCTGTTCAATTCCTTCTCGGGTCTGGAGCTCGAAGGCACGATCGATCTGGTCGTTTGCAACCCGCCTTACATCTCCGAGAAGCGGCTCGAAAACGACCGCGCGCACCTGATGGAACTTGAACCACGTGAGGCGTTCGCTGCCGGGCCTTACGGCCTGAGCATTCACATGCGGGTGATCAAGGAGGCGCGGCGCTATCTGCGGCAAGGTGGCATGCTGCTTTTCGAGGTCGGGCTTGGCCAGGACCGGCAGGTCATGAGTTTGGTTGAGCGTTCCAAAGCCTACGAGAGCATTCGCGCGGTTGCAAACAAAGCCGGTGAAGCCAGGGTGGTTTGTGCACGGGCCAAAGCGCCAGCGTGAGCCGCGCCATTGGTTTGCGCGCTCGGTTGGGAGGACGCCCTTAAAGCGGCCCAGCGATCAGTTTTCCTTGCTGAGCACGTAACGTGCAATTCCCTGGATGGAATCGAAATTCTCAGGCAGAAGTTCACTGTCCTCGACAGTGATGCCGAATGTCTCCTCGACGAAGCCGATAACTTCAAGCACTCCAGTCGAGTCTATGATGCCCTGGTCGAGCAACGACGTTTCAACCTCCAGGGCACGCGGGTCGGCCACGTAGAAATTTGACGCCAGAAAGGCGCGTATCTGATCGCTGTAGGTGTCAATTCTGTTGTTCGTGCTCAGCATTGAATTGGCCTCCGATCCAAATGATTTCCAGGTGTCGCTTTATGAAAGCGCTATTTTCTTGAGCTTGCCCGTGTCCGTCATCGGTAGACTGGACACAATCTGGATGGACTTCGGAATCATGAAGTTTTCCAGCCGCTTCTGACATTCCATCCGCAGCTGCTTTTCGCCCATGATCGTTCCTTGCTCCATGACGACAAACGCTTTCACTGCTTGCCCTAGCAGGTCGTCGGGAACTCCAACGACCGCGGCTTCCCGTACTCCCGGGATTTCCATCAGCACGTTTTCGACTTCCCTGGGCGCTACCTTTTCTCCCCGCGATTTTATGATCTCATCGCTGCGGCCGACAAAATAGAGGTACCCTTCCTCGTCCATTCGGCAGTAGTCGCCGGTGTACAGAACCTGCTCGCCGGGCAAAGGGCCAGGCTTGAGCTTCCTCGCGGTAGCCTCCGGCTTACCCCAGTAGCCCTTCATGACCGTTGCCCCGCGAATGACCAGCTGGCCGACGACATTGGGACCGACCCTTCGGTCATCCTCATCGACAATCCACATTTCGGTGTTCGGGATGGCGATCCCCACGCTCAACGGTTTTCGCGCAAGATCTTCCGGCGGAAGATAAGTGCAGCGTTTGCATTCGGTCAGGCCGTACATCGAATAGATGCGAGCATCGGCAAACAGTTCCTGGAGCAGGCGAATGTGCTTGAGCGGCAGTGCCGCGGCAGTGTTCGTGACATACCTTATGCTTGCAAAATCATCTGCCTTCAGCGTCTTGAGATCCGACAGCGCGGCAAAGATGGTTGGCACGCCGGGAAAGCCTGTAACTCTCTCCCTTTCGATGATCGCAAGTATCTGTGCGGGGAAGGCAAACGAGCGCTCGAGGACCAAGCGCGCCCCGGTACGGAATGCCATTATCATCTGATAGAGGCCGTAGTCGAAGGCCAGGGGCAAGACATTGAGGATCACATCGTCTTCGCCAAGTTCGAGGTACGAGGCAATCGACGTGCAGGCTGCCATCATGTTCCTGTGCGTCAGCATCACGCCTTTGGGTTCGCCGGTCGAGCCCGACGTGTAGATGATGGCTGCGAGATCGATATCGATGCGGCGGCGGGCCGGCGCTTTGCCGTGGCCGGCAGCCGCCTCATCCCAGCGCACGGCATGCGGCAATCCCCGGAGCTCGGCGACGTCCACCGAACCGGAGACGATGAGCCGCCGCAGCGACGGACAGTTACGCGCCGGTTCAGTAAAGATCGGCTGCAAATGTTTGTCGGTGATCAATGCCGCCGGCAGGCAATCGTTGAGCAAATACCCCAGCTTGTCGCTCTTGGTGAGCGGATTGACGACGCACACGACGGCGCTCGCCTTGAGAACCGCCCAGAAGCTGACCACGGTCTCGACGGTGTTGTCGGCGAAGATCATGACGCGGTCACCGGGGGCGACCCCGGACGTGACGAGATGATGGGCGACCGCGTTGGAACGTGTCTCAAGCTCATCATAGGCGAGCCGGTGCCCGCCGCACACCAGCGCCACCTTGTCGCCGAGCCGGCCGGCCGAATGGCTGAGGTAGTCGTGCAGCAGAGGGACGGCGCCATGCATCATACCAGCACCTCTTCCCTGTGCAGGCGATCGACATCTATCCTGAGGTCGACCGCACGCCCGCTTGATGGACGGCTTGCGACAAACTGCTGATGGAGGAGCTGCGTCGACAGCACGCCGACCAACGCCATATTGTCCGAGTTGGACAGATCGCCATCGCCGGTCTTGGCAGCGCATTTGCCCAGCAGGCGCGCGACCGAGTTCGGATCAAAGACATTCGCCGCGCGCAGGGCAGTCTCAGAGAGTGCTTCGCGGACATAGGCGGGTGCGCTATCGCCCATGAAGCAAAGTGCGTTGGGCGCCCGGTAGGGCTGCTTCTTGCGGGCCACGACTTCCGCGGGGACGATCGATTTCGCCACACGCTTCAGCACGTGTTTCTCATCCAGAATGCGCAGCTTGTAGTCGGCCGGTAGCGAATTCGCCAAGGTCACGAGCCTGTCGTCCAGGAACGGGAAGCGCCCCTCGACGGAGTGGGCCATCAGCATCCTGTCACCCTGAGAGGAGAGCAGGTAGCCCGACATCAGCGTCCTGATCTCAAGATACTGGTCCTGCGCGAGAGGACCCCATCGTGGAAACTCTTCGGGCAGACGGCAGAGCAGGTCCGCCACTGCGTCGTGGCGCGCCGCTTCGGCATGCATGTCGGCCGAGAACAGCCGTTTGATGGCGCTGGTGGTGCGCCAGCGGGTGTCATGCGCGAAGCCGGGCGCGCCAAATGCATGGATACCGTGTCCGAAGAACTGGCGCGCCATCGCCTGCTGCTTGACCGGCGAGCGGCTCAGATAGGGGTAGAGGCGTTCCAGCAGTCGCGCGCGTCGGGCGGATGCGGGCTGCCGCCCCCAGAAGCGGCGGACCTTGCCTTCACGGAACAGGTCGTAGCCGGCGAACATCTCGTCGGCCCCCTCGCCGGTCAGCACGACCTTGATGCCATGTTCGCGCACCAGCCTCGAGAGAAGGAACAACGGCGCCGGCGCGGTCCTGAGAATCGGACGCTCGGCATGACGGATCACATCCGGGAAGATGTCGGCGATGTCACCGCGCGAAACCATCACCTCGTGGTGCTCGCCGCCGCTCGCACCGGCAACCAGCCGCTGGTAACGGGTTTCATCATATTCGGCGTCAGCAAAACGCAACGAGAAAGTCTGGAGCGGCGCGCCGGCGAAGCGCCTCCCGAGCATGGCGACAAGTGAGCTGTCGAGCCCGCCGGAAAGGTAGCAGCCGACCGGCACGTCCGCCTTGACCATTCTAAGCGCCGTCGCGGCCTGCAAGGCGCCGCGCACTTCGTCCACCGCATCCTCCAGCGAGCCCCTGAAGGTGCCATGGGCCAGGTCCTCGCTCTCGGGATAGCAAGGTTTCCAGAAAGCGTGCTCACGAACGCTGCCATTGTCATAGATGCGGACATGGCCGGGGGTAAGTTCCTGTATCCCCTGAAATACGCCTTGCGGCGGTACGACCGTCCACAGCGTGAAAGTCTGGTCGACCCCCGCCGGATCGAAGGCCCGCGGTATCGCCGGGTCGGCTGCGAAGATGGCCTTAACTTCGCTGGCGAAATGCAGGCGGCCAGCGTGTTCGCACAAATGCAGCGGGCAGATGCCGAACCGATCGCGCGACAGGACGAGGCGGCCTATCAGCGAGTCCCAAATGGCGAGTGCCCATTGCCCGTTCAGCCGCTCGAACGCGCCCACACCCCAGGCGCGGTAGGCATGCACGACGACCTCCGTATCGCTGCGGGTGCGGAAACGATGTCCCAGGGCTATGAGTTGGTCACGCAGCTCGACGTAATTGAAGATCTCGCCGTTGAAGACGATCCAGGTGGTATTGCCTGTGTCGGCGAGAGGCTGCTGTCCGGTCGAGAGATCGATGACCGACAGGCGGGTATGCGCCAGCCCCGCTCGCCTGTCGCGGTAAAGGCCGCTTTCGTCCGGACCTCGATGGGAGAGCGCGGCTGCCATTCGTAGAAGCGCGGCTCGTGAAGGAGGCTCCGCAGCCGCGTTCAGCGCCACAATTCCGGCGATGCCGCACATGGGTCAATCCCTGTCCATCGCAGCGGGCAGCTGCGGCCGTGCGTGAAGATAGCGGGCGGCGCGGCGTTTGCTGACGATATCCTTATAGACCTTCTCGACCTGCTCGGCGGTGAGGCCAGCGGCGGCGGCAACCACGCCGGCCGAAATTCCGTGATTCATGCCATAGAGGCACAAATCCATCAACTGATAGGGCAAAGCGAAGTAGAACTCCTCCTGGGTTTGCGCCATGGAAAACGTGTCCGTGGTCGGCGGCCTTGTTCGGACCTCATTGTCAATACCGAGATACTCCGCCAGCTGGTAAACCTGGGTCTTGTAGAGATGGACGATAGGCATCACATCGGCGATGCCGTCGCCCTGTTTGACGAAGAAGCCCTGGTCATATTCGAGCCGGTTTGGCGTGCCTGCCACTGCATAGTTGAGGCGGTCCGCATGATAATACTCGGTCATCTTGCGAACCCGCTGCTTGTAGTTGGTGGCAGCGACGATCTGCAGGTAAGCCGCCGGCGACAGACGCACGGTGTCGATCTTTCCGTGCGGATCCTCGACCGTAAGGCGCGTGATATTGAGGCCGCTGCTCTCCAGCACCGATGCCATGACCAGCTTGCATTTCCAGCCTTCGCCATATCCAGGGACGGCAGTTCGGATGGCCTCGATCTGTCGGGCGTATGCGCCGATGCCTTCAAGCGCCGGCTCGATATCTTCAAGGATTGTGTCGATGCCAAGCTGCCCGGCGACACTGCGGCCAAGCCTCAACGAGTCGCCTGACGAATGGCGCTCCGGCATGAACAGGCCGAGCACCTTGTCCTTCCCGAACGCCCGTGCGCACAGCGTTGCGACGACCGAACTGTCGATGCCTCCGGAGAGCCCGACGACCACTCCGCGACGCCGTTGTGTGCCGAGAACCTGCTCGCGCAAAGTCTCGACGATGCGATCGATCTCCAGCCGGGCATCGAGCGCCAACACATCGCTGCTGAATTCCCCGATCAGGTCGATGACACTGCCTCCTGTTGGCGTGACTCGACTGAAGAGTAGGTCTCGGTCACAGCGTTTTCGATGAGCGGGCGATTGATGGTCAGATGGGGCTCCACGACCATGTCGATGTGAGTGCCGGCGATCGGAATGACGTCCAGATGGACGAATGCCCGGTCCCACCCGAGTGCAAGCGGCATTCCGGGCCGCGCGCAACGGAACAAGGTGCCGGTGATCGGCAGTATCGGCCTGGGTTCTGCCAGCCATCGGAAGAAGGCGCGCGCCCGCAGAACCTCCTGCAGTTCCAGTTTGGTTCTGAAGCTCGTCGGGTTGAACTGACCCTCGGCATAGCGGTCGAGGAAGCTGGCAAGCCGGGATTCGCAGTGCATTTTGACCGCGACCTTGGCAAGCGCGCGGCACGCCACCCGACTAGCCGATATACGATTGGTTCGGATCCGGTGAAATGTCCGGGTAATGGTCTCCCAACGCTTGCTGCGCTCGCCAACCAGACTGGTATCCAGAATGCCCGTGAACGCTACCGCTCGCCCTTGATCAAGCAGACGCGCGGCAACCTCAAAAGCGACCGCTCCTCCGAGCGAGTGGCCAAGCAGGCGAACACAGCCGGTAGGCTGCACGCGGTTGATATGATCGATTGCAGCTTCGACCATTGCGGCGACAGTGTTCTGACCTTGCAGGATCATGCCCAGGGCCGGATATCTGATGGGAGACACCCTGGCGACCTTGCTTATTGCCGATGCGAACGAAGCAAGGCTCGGACCATAGCCGACCGAACCGGGGAAAAGGAAAAGCAGTGGAGGCTCGTGTTTCCAGGCAGGCGCGTGCTCGCCGCCTCCTTGAGCGGAAATGACCGCTGCAACCATCTCATCGAAGCTCATTCCAACCGTGAAGGCTTCCAATCCGAGCTCCTGCCCGATCGCGCTTTCGATTTCCATCACGCAATGCAGCAGCTTCAGCGAATCTCCCCCCGCTTCATCCCAGCAGCCCAGGGCGACCCGCGTCTTGAGGACCTTGGTCCAGGCACGCCGTACGATCTGATGAGCCGGAACTTCATTTCCCGCATGGGGGATTTGCGGTGGGGGCGTTGTTTCCCGAACCGAAAGGTCGATTGCAGCCAGCATTGCCATATCGATCTTTCCGCTGGCCAGTCGCGGTATCTCGGCGCTTGCATGGAGCCGCAGCGGGCAAAGCGCCGGCGGCAATTTTGTCCTGGCAAGTTGGCGCAGCTCGTCGCAAAAACTGGCTCCCGCCCCGCCGTGCGGGACGGCGAACGCAACCAGTTCATTCGCCGGGGTGACGATAACCACGGCATCCTTCACCGACGGCGCGCCACGCAGAACCCGTTCGAGTTCGGCCGGCTCAACGCGCCGCCCATTGACCTTTATCTGGCGCCCTTTGCGACCGATGATCCGCAACAGGCCATCACTCCCAATTTGCACAAGATCGCCCGTCGCAAAGATACGAAGCGTCTGGTCGTCGGGATCTATTTCAAACGGAACGACTGCCCCATTTTCCCAATATCCGAGTGCGACATACGGGCTTCTGATCAACAGTTCTCCGATCTTGCCGGGCTGAACCGGGTAACCCTCTTCATCGACCACTGCGAAGCTGATACCCGGAAGCAGCCAACCGACGGGAGCTGAGGAATCGAATTCCGGCCAATCGTGCGGCAAGAACCACTGCGATCCAGTCGTTTCCGTCGATGAATAGCCGATCTGCACCAGGCAAGTTGGCGGGACAGCCTTGCGCACCAGGCGGATGTCGGTCGAGGACACCTTCTCGCCTCCAATTCGGGCAACCCTGAGTGAACCAAAGGCGTCCGCGGGCTCATCCGCCAGGAGAGCGCGAAGCAATGCCGGCACCAGATAGGTGATCGTCACGCCTTCCGATTGCATGCGGCCGCGAACCGCGCGTAGGCCGACGGCTTCGACCTCCACAAGCTGCAACGTAGCACCCGTAAGAAGAGCGGCAAGTATTTCCCGACAACCGGCGATGGTTGCCGGGCCGGTCATGGGCAAGAAAACATCCTGCGCATTGATGTGGCACGCGTCGACATATTGCTGCACCCGGCACAGCAAGCTCCGCTGGCTGTTGACAATTCCCTTGGGGCGGCCCGTGCTGCCGGAGGTATAAAGCACGATTGCCGGTGCATCGACAGAAACGGTACGGTGTCCAGCTGGACGAAGCGTTGCCTGCAACGATTGCGCTATCTCGATCCGGGCAACGTGCTGGGGCAGATCAAGGCCGTGGAGGCCTTTGTCGCCAATTATGGCGGAGAGCCTCGCGTCGGCGACGATTTCGTTGATGCGCGAGTCCGGATCTCGCACGTTAAGCGGCACCGACGGTCGACCGGATGCCATGCTGGCCAGCATCGCAACGGTGTACCAGACCGAGTTGGCCTGAAGTATTCCAACCGCATTTCCGTCGGGGACGACGGCTTCAATCCGGCTGGCCAAGGCCTCGACCGCCCGAAAAAGCTCGGAATAGGTCAGTCGGTTGGTGCCGTCGCTGGCGGCTAATTTTTCGGAATAACGCCCGGCGATTTCCCTCAGGTGATCAAAGACCGGAATATCGACGAAGCCAGTTCCCATCCGTTGATGCAGACGTAGAACGGGCCCGCCCTCGTCAAGAGCATGATCGGGAACTTTTGACCATCGACAAGAGACCACCGCTTGGTAGTCAGTCTGCACCGTTTGAATCGCCCTCGAAGATTCTAAATGCGCCAGAGACATAAGGGCCCCACGCTAGGATTGTTGCCGCTTATCGCCCCGCGGCATGATCTTTTCATCAATCATTCGGATGATGCGCGAGGCGGTCTTGATCGCTTAAATCGTTCGAAGTTGAGCATGCCAGCCTGCGCTCGCTCGGCTGTGCTACCTTACCGAAGTGTCGGGCTGTGCGCTGCGGTCCGCTTCGCCAGTGCCTGAAACGAAGCAGTATGCGAATACTTCCCCTCCAAGCTCATCCGTGACACGAACCCAGTTGTTTTCCCATGTCCTCAGGGTAACCTGGCGTCCTGTTGATATAGTCGCCGCCGTGAACGGGCTGGACGCATTGACATTACTCGCCGCAACCACGTCGTCCCCTTCCATTTGCTCTACCAGGTATGTTTGCATCACTGCTCCTGACTGCAGGGCATGGCCGGTTCAATTGCGTGTAGCTGGAGGCATGACCTTCCAACCGCAGGGAACGGATTTCGTTCCATGCAATAGGCAACCCTGCCGCCGGCAGTCAGCGTTCAGTCGCCCCGCCGCCCTGGCAGGACCATGGCCTAGCCGCTGAATGACTTGGTCAGGACTGAGCTATACTTTGGCGGAGGTGGACCCTCGCGCTGCGCCGCATACTTCTGGAACAGTGCAATCTTGTCGGGATAAGTAATCCGGATTTCGCTGTGACACCCCTCGCAGCGATATTTGGATGCAACCTGAAACCAGCGCCCGGGTTTCAGCAAAGCCAATCCGCAACGCGGGCATTTGAACGTCATTTCAAGAGGGCATAGATTCTGACACAGCGGCATTTTCGCAACTTCCATAAGAGATATCTAATGTTAGGCAACGGCAGCCGGCCGGAATCGTTCCTAGACGCCGTTCTTTTCGTCAGGCCGATGACCAACCCGGACGCCGGGAGACCATTTGCCCGCGATGCCAGCTTGACTGACGCAGGCCTGAACTCAGGCGCATCCCGCTTTCATGGTGACGTCGCGCCTGAGCGCCGATCGAACGGTCGTCAGAAGGTTTTGTGGGAACTTGTCACCGGACCTCGGCACCGAGCGTGATCGCTTGGGGCGACGACGGGCCGCACGGTCGACGACACGACCTCTAATCCGGACGCCGAAACAGCGCCGCGCGCCAGCACAAGAAGGACGAAAGCAGCGCAACCAGGCGGCACTCCTTGAGCATCTCGCCTATACCGGTGCGCTCGACAGCCGCGATCCCGACCGAATTGATATGGATATGGAGGCGCTATTGAAGAGAACCGACGCATCCCTTGGGGAATGCGTCGGTTCCAGAAGCTTACGCGTGGCGGATTTCCGTTCCCAGCACCTTCAAACATTCGCGGATGAACGCAGCAAGCGCCGTCCAGCCT
>NZ_RZQI01000921.1:0-2306 GCF_003998335.1 Mesorhizobium sp. M7A.F.Ca.CA.002.05.1.1
ATATTTAGCGTATAAGAAAATTGTTAGCGTTGTTGATGGCGGCAGGGAGTTGGACTACCTAGGGTGAAGAAGCGGCCCGGTGGCCGCGCCAGGAGCTGACGATGTCGGAGCAACCGAACCTCGGTGATTGCCTGCGCGGCTTGAGGAAGACGCATGGCTGGACCTTGCAGGAGGTCAGCACGCTGACTGGCGTCGCGGTGTCGACGCTGTCCAAAGTCGAGAACGACCAGATGTCGCTGAGCTACGACAAGCTGCTGCAGATCTGCGAGGGGCTGAGCATCCATGTCACCGAGCTGCTCAGCGGCGACCGCAAGCAGCCGGCCGCGCGCACCCGTCGTTCGGTGACCTCGCAGTCCAACACGCTGCGCCAGCTGACCCGCAACTACGATTACCGCTATCTGGCCACCGATCTGGTGCGCAAGCGCATGGTGCCGATCCACGCCTATGCACGCGCCCGCACGCTGCAGGAATTCGGCCCGCTGACCAGGCATGCCGGCGAGGAATTTTTGATCGTGCTCAAGGGCGAGATCGAGCTGCACACCGACCAGTACGCGCCGGTGCGGCTGAAACAGGGCGACAGCGTCTATATCGATTCCACCATGGGTCACGCCTACCTGTCGGTGGGCGAGGGCGACGCCGAGATGCTGTGCGTCTGCTCCGGCGACGAGCCTGACATGGAGGGCGCGCTGCTGAGCGTGCTGGAGACGGTGGAGGGGTAGGGGCAGGTCCCAACCCTCCACGTTGGTGCTGCCCCTCATCTGGTTGCCGCCATCTTCTCCCCGTTCACGGGGAGAAGGACGATCCTATCGACGGGCGGCGCTGGCTCCAACAATTGAGCGGCTCCGCTACAGCGCAACTACACGTCCCATTCCGCGCCGAACCGCTTCGCGATAGGCGAGATCGGCGGCCACCATGTCTTCCATTGCAACGCCCATGGCCTTGTAGACGGTGACCTGATCGGCGCTGACGCGTCCCGGCCGCAGTCCGAGCAGCATTTCGCCAAGCTCGGTTCCGGTTTCCGGATCAATGCCCACCAGTTCGCAGGAACCGACCGGGGTCGGCGCGAAGGCGTCCTTGGTCTCGACGAAAAGGATGGCCCGCCCGACAAGCTCGACCGGCAACTCGCCGCCGGGTGGGGCGACGCCGACCGACGAGACATGGGTGCCGGGCCGCACCCAGTCGGCCGAGATCACCGGCGCATAGGAATGCGTTGCCAGGCAGACGACGTCAGACGAGCGCACCGCGGCCTCGATATCGGCGACGGCAACGACGCCGGGATGTTGCGCGGCGAGCGCCTGTGCATCCGAAAACTCCTTCGAGACAACGCGGATTTCGGCGAAATCGCGCACCAGCGGCAAAAGATGCAGATGCTGGCCGGCCTGCACACCGGCGCCGACCACCGTCGCGACCTTGGCGTCGCGGCGGGCGAGTTCACGCACCGAAAGCACGGCCGAGCCGGAGGTGCGCACGGCGGTGATGTAGGTGCCATCCATGACGCAGACCGGCATGCCCGTCTGCGGGTCGAACAGATGGATGGTGGCGAGGTGGCTGGGGATGCCTTTGGCGACGTTGCCCTCGAAGACGTTGACGATCTTCACCGTCAGATGCATGCCCGCTATCCATGCCGACATCGCCAGCGAATAGCCGGCCTGCGGAACATCGAGCTGCGGCCGTGCCGGATTGACCACCTTGCCGCCGGACAAGGCCTTGAAGCCGCCGGCGAGCACGTCGAGAAGCTGGCGCAGGTCGATGCAGGTTTTCACCTCGGCCTCGCTCAGGATGAGTACGGGCATGTCACCCTTGGCCTGGGCGCTGCGGGAGGTCGATATCGCTGATGTCATGGGATACGCTTTCGTTGTCGGTTGCACGACAACGGTATTGCAGTCCGGGAGCGTGATGAAATATACTGCTTTTGCTACTTTGGCGTGATTATCACGTTTGTTCTGGTCAAAAAGTGTGAATCCTGCAATGGACGATCTCGACCGTATCGACCGCTCGCTGCTACGTTTGTTGCAGGAGGACGGCCGCCGCACGACGCTCGATCTGGCGCGCCGGGTCGGTCTGTCGCCGACCGGGGCGACGCAGCGCGTCAAGCGGCTGTTCGCCGAAGGCTTCATTCGCGCCGTGCGCGCGGTGCTCGATCCTGCTCGGATCGGGCAGGCGCAGCTCGTCTTCATCGAGGTGCGGCTCGACCACACGGCGCCGCATGTGTTCGACCGCTTCGCCGAGGCGGTTCTGCGGGCGCCCGAGATCATCGAATGCCACATGGTGGTCGGCGGCTTCGACTATCTGGTCAAGGCGCGCAT
>NZ_RZQI01000922.1:0-2298 GCF_003998335.1 Mesorhizobium sp. M7A.F.Ca.CA.002.05.1.1
ATTGTCGTATCGGGATTTGTCCATTTACTCGCAGCCTACGCCGTCGTGATCGCCATCCAGCCGGTTGGTGTCAGCACCAGTGATTTTCACAGGACCGGCTACAACCGGATTGTTTCCCTTGCCGCCTGCACAGTCCAAGTCGGCACCACCAGCGGGCGCCACGCGCCGATACGCGTTGAAGGCGGCCACCGCGCGGGCGCCGTCGCCCTCGATGTGGGTGTTGTTGCTGTTTGGATTGAGAGGATCGACGGTCTGCAGAAGCATGTTGGCGTGGTTCGCATCGCCGGCCGCGAGCGTCACCGAGTCATAGTTGTTCAAGTAGTCGGATGTGCAAGCAGAAAAGAGGAGCAAAGCCCCTAAAGACAACACCCTTTGCCAATACATGTGCCCACTCCCCCAGTTTGAAAGAGTTGCACAAGATCCAGCTGCTCGCAACTGCCGGGCGAAATGGCCTGATCAGCTAAGCCATGATTGTCGATAAGATGGCAGGGCGTGCTGATCTGCGCGGCTAGAAATCGAGTAGTAGCCGAATGTAGCCGTATTCGATTGGCCAAGCCCCGGTGACTGCAGAAATCAAACCATAATTTGCCGCGACTAGGATTGCGGCGATGACGTAGTCGCTCCAATTGAATTCCGTGATGAGCCTCCATAGCAGTTTTGATCTTGACGATCTCGGTCCGGACGGTCTCATAGGCTCGCTCTTTGCGGGTGCGCACTGAACATCGATTTCCAATTTCAGGCCTACCAGGACGAGAGTCTTTGCAAGGGAGCCCGCTTTGTTCGGTGTGCGGTCTTAGGCTGGGGCGATGTCAACGCACATACTCTTTAAATCGCCCATTCAGCCAGATCGAAGCCGCTGGGGCAATCCAAAATTCAGGGCTTAATGGAGTTCCCCGCTCTCTACGCGGCGTTTCGAAAGCACGATAAGCGGTCGCTCGATCAAGCGATAGCTCACTGCGCTGACGACGGCCGTCAGGAAAAGCAACGCAAAAAGATAGACAACGCTCGCCAGGGGGCTACGCGACCAGAACGAGCTCAATACGCCTATCAGGCCCAGGTGCCAGAGATACGTGCTGTAGCTAGCGTTTCCGGCAGCCAGCGCCAGTGATGGCGTCCTCAGCTTGCCATCGCGCTCCAGCATCATCGCCGCGCAAAGTAACAACGCGGCAGGCGGACCGAAGCCGTACCAGCGGAACGCATTGATCTCCATGGTGGGGTATAACCAAATAGAGGCATAGAGAAACCAGCCCACGGCGCCCAAGAGCAGCAAGCTCGCCGGCAAGCGGATCCCTGATTGGCATACCGCCGCGACAGCGATCCCCATCACAAATTCCAACATGATCGGGCTTGTCATCGTTTCGGCTGTCGGCCAAACCTGCGATACCAGCAGAAGAAAGACAGCCAGAGCGGCAAAACCCAGCTTGCGGTTTCGAAATATCATCACGATGACAGCAACCAGCACATAGAACCTGATCTCGAATACAAGCGTCCAGCCGACTGGCTGGGGCAAAGGGAAATCGATGAGGAAGAGCTGGCGCGTCCAGGCCCACACGTCAGGTGGCGGCGTGCCCCTCCCGGTCCAGAGCGTGAGAATCATGGACAGCCAGAACAAAGGAAGTATGCGCAGTACGCGCCGGAGCGTGAAACGACCAGCGTCCGCTATCCGTCCGGCATCCTGTCTTCGCTGCGTGATCAAATACATTATCGCCCCACTTATGGCGAAAAAGATATCGACACCAAAATGGCATATGACGTCAGTGTATGGGCGAAGGGGCATGAGGGTATTCTGGCCGGACAGTGCGTTTGCCTCTATGACTGCGTGCCCGAGGACGACCATCCAAGCGGCGATCGCCCGTAAACCCTGGATGGATCGATACGATCTTTTCGGAACGATCATTATGCCTCCGGGACCAAGCCGTCCTGCAACTGTCGAAGCTAAACAGCGGCTTGGCCATTGGTAGGCTCTCGGCCTAGCGGCGCGCATTCAACCGGCCCTGGCGGCCCAGGGGCCGAGTCCCCGCTAGTTGTACCCGAGCAGATGGCGAAGCCCAACTATCGGCAAATAAACGGTCCAAATCATGCCGATGGCTGCGGCAACGCCAAGGCCGATTGCGGGAGCCCAAGCCTTCCAGAGCATCTGGAGCCGCGCCGCTATTTCAGTCAAACTGTCTTCCATGGACGAATTCTCCCCAAGTTGATTCGAGAGGCGAAAATATCAATGAACGCCAAGTCTGCAGCGCTTGCAATCGCCGCGAGTGTTTGCATCGCTGGTTTCGCTTATTCGAGCGGTCATAAGGC
>NZ_RZQI01000923.1:0-2298 GCF_003998335.1 Mesorhizobium sp. M7A.F.Ca.CA.002.05.1.1
GCGGAATGCCGAACAGAAGTTGCAGCGCGATCGCGGTGCCGATGACTTCGGCCAGGTCGCAGGCGATGATGGCCAGTTCGCAGGCAATCCACAGCACGAAGTTGACCGGACGGGGATAGTAGGCGCGGCAGGCCTGGGCGAGGTCGCGGCCGGTGGCGATGCCGAGTCGTGCCGCCAGCGCCTGCAAAAGGATCGCCATCAGGTTGGACAGCATGATGATGAACAGCAGCGTGTAGCCGAACTGCGCGCCGCCGGCGAGGTCGGTCGCCCAGTTGCCCGGATCCATATAGCCGACCGAGACCATGTAGCCGGGACCCATGAAGGCGAACAGGCGGCGGAACCAGACCCCCGAACTCGGAACGGCGATCGACGCGTTGACCTCGCGCAGGCTGGGCTCCTCGTCCTCGTCGGGCCTGGCGAACCGCCATGAGGAACGGGAGGCTGTGGCTTCGACTTCGGACATGGGGGAGGGCTTTCCGGGAGACTGGGCGATGTTCCCTTAAGCTATGCCATGGCTCAACATTATGCAATATGCTATATTTCATTGTCGGTGCTTTTTATTCTGCTGGCGGTATCGGGCGAACTCGCAATCGGAAGTCCGGTTGCACCTGTTGCGGAATGCAAATAAACGGCCTGAAGAATCAGAGCCCGTGCTATGAAAGCATGGATGGCAAATAGTCCTGGGAGGAGCGCGTATTGGCGCTGAAGAACAGACCGGTCCCGCGCGAGCCGCTGCTCGACGCCGAAATTCATTCGGAGGGCTTCCGGCAGCAGCGCGAAGCGCGCCGCAGCGCGCTGGTCGAGGATTATGTCGAGCTGATCGCCGACCTGATCGAAGACGGCAACGAGGCGCGCCAGGTGGACATCGCCGCACGCCTGGGCGTCGCCCAGCCGACAGTGGCCAAGATGCTGACCAGGCTGTGCGCCGACGGCCTGGTGTCGAGAAAGCCCTATCGCGGCGTGTTCCTGACCGATGCCGGCCGCAAGGTCGCGGAGCAAAGCCGCATCCGCCATCAGACGGTGGAAGCCTTTTTGCGCTCGCTTGGTGTCAGCGCCGAGACGGCACGCATCGACGCCGAAGGCATCGAGCACCATGTCAGCGCCGAGACGCTGGAAGCTTTCCGCAAGGCGATGACGGCGCGCTGAGCCGCCAGATTTCCGGCGCTGCCGGAACCGTCGCACGCCGGGCACGTTGCTCCCGACAGCGCGCGTTTTGTCGCGCGAACGGAGGAAGCGATGGGCATCGAACAAGCACCGACCGCAAAGGGCAAGCAGGCGGCCGCGGGACTGAAACGGGCGGCGGCGAGGGACGAGCGCAAGACCGAGGCGGAAACCGGCCGTCCGCTTAAAAAGGGCGCGGCGCGTTTCGAGGAACGGTCGAAGAGCTCTGACGGCAAGAGCGCCGGCGCCAAACAGGAAGATTAGGCGTCTGACGTGATTGGCTGCAGGCCAAGGCCGCTGTTGGACGTGGTTTACGTCCTTTCTTGCGGCAGTGTCTATCGCCCTCCGCTATGGCTGCGGGCGTTCGAGCCTTTTGAAAGGTCCAGTGGACCTTTCAATTTGCCTGCGGCAAACCGTTCCCTCACTCCCTGACATCCTGCACCCAGCTGCGCGGGTGGCCGTCGACGCGGAACTGGAAGATGAAATAGGGCGGGATGCAGGTGCCTTTGCCGGCTTTTGCCTGCACCAGATCGTCATAGCCTGCGGTGCAGATATAGTCCTCGCGGCAGGGATGCGCCTTGTCGCAGGCGCGCAGGCCGGCGGTCTTGGTGAATTCCTTCGTGCAGAATTTGTGGTCCTTGCCCGACGCGATGCAGTCGTTGAAGCCGGTCTTGGCCAGACGTCCGCACGTCGCCTCGTCGGGAAGCTTGTCGCAGCTCGCCTTGCGCAGCATGCCACCGGGAAAGCCGCCGGTCTTCTGCTGCGGATTGTCGTAGCGCTGGCGCGCCGCGCCATAGCCGGCGAGCTTGACCGGCGGCTTCTTGTCCCGCGCCGGGTCGATAGCGCAGGCCTTGGCGGTGGTCGGCGAGATGCGGCAATATTGGTCGCTGCCCCAGCTCGACATCCTGATCTCGCCGAACTCGACGGGATCACCGACCGCGGTGCCCGCGTCACTGACGCAGGTGCCGAAGCCCGGATGGATGGCGCTTTCGTGGACACCTGCGCAGCGCAGGCCCGCACCGCAGTTCCAGTCCTTGAAACTTGCATCCTCGCCGCGATAGCAGATCGAGCCCCAGCCATTGTAGAGGTCGGTGCCTTTCAGCGCCTCGGCATATCTGGCGTCCGGACGGGCGGCGA
>NZ_RZQI01000924.1:0-2296 GCF_003998335.1 Mesorhizobium sp. M7A.F.Ca.CA.002.05.1.1
ATCCAGATTTCGTCGATCGGCGGCGTCAATGCCTTTGCCTCGCTCGGCCTCTACCACGCCTCGAAATGGGCGCTGGAGGCCTTCAGCCAGTCGCTGAGCATCGAGGTCGCGGAATTCGGCATCCATGTGACGCTGGTCGAACCGGGCGGCTTCTCCACCGACTGGGCCGGCCCGTCGGCCAAGATCTCTCAGCCGATCGAGGCCTATGCGCCCGCCCGTGCGAAGATGGCAGAGCGCCGCGCCAATTCCGTTGCCGGCGATCCAGAGGCCACCGGGCCGGCGATGCTGGCCATTGTCGACGCCGCCGAGCCACCGCTCAGGGTGTTCTTCGGCGACGGCGGCCTGCCGATGATACGCCAGGAATACGCCAACCGACTCGCCACATGGGACAAGTGGGACCATGTTTCCGTTATGGCGCAAGGCGCCAAGAAGAACCGCAAAGCTAACGCCTAGTGAGCTTGGCTACGCCGCGACGGCGGCGTAGCTCCTGCCCTCTGGTTGCCGCACAGCTATGCCGAATAGATCCACTGCTCCGGCACGCGCACCGAGATTTCTTCGCGGACCCTGACCGTTCCGGGCTTCTCGACCCAGGCGACGACGCCGCGCAGCCGTTTCGCGACTTTTGGGAACAACAGCGCGCCGGCTTCGACGTCGGCCATTCCGGCATTCTCGGCGATCGACCGGCCGGCGATGCGGCAAGGTCCGTTCTGTACGTCAATCTTGATGGTGACGCCGCCCTTGAAGAACAGCAGCGTGCCGGCCGGCAGCATCGAGAGGTTCGGCACCCCTTCGATCACAAGATTGGCGCCGATCCACTCCGGCCTGATCTCGGCCAGGCCCATGCGTTGGGCAACAACCGCCAGTTCGTCCGCTGCCACTATGGACAATTGCCGTTCGTTGCGCATTTCGGTGCCGCGCGGATACCAGGGCTCGCGCCCGCCCGCGCGGCGTGTCGGTCCGGCATGAAAATCGCCTGCTATGCCATCGAAATCCAGCAGCAATTCGTCCACCGGGCGCGTCTGAAAATGATCCGCCGGCGCCACGTAAAGCGCTGCCGCCTTGGCGGCAAGCTTTCGCGCGGGGATGATTTCGATCGGCTTTTCAGCCTCGGGGAAGAGATCCAGCATGGCGTTCTTTTCTCTCGTCATCCAGCGAATTAGCCGGGCGGACTTCGCGGCGTCCAGTCGAAAGTGCTGATCGTCCGATCAACGTCACCGATGGGATGGCGATCGCCAGGCGAGTGCCGTTCGCACCAGCCTAACGCAACAAGACGTATTGAGCGCCAAGGTGTATTCCGAGCACAGGAACGGAGCGTACTTTTGGGTACGTGAGTTCAGCCCTACCGCGACGCGGGGAAGCGTAGCCATTCGCCGGGCGGCCTCACCTGAATATCGACATACCTAGAGCATCCGCAACAGCGCACCGCCTATCGAATACCCCGCGCCAAAGGCGCAGATCAGGCCGAAATCGCCAGGCTTCATGTCGGCGTGGTTTTCCGACAGCGCGACGATGGCGCCGGCGCCCGCCGTGTTGCCAAGCCGCTCCAGCACCATCGGCGCGCGGTCGTGGTCGACCTCGTGGCCGAACGACAGTTTCAGGATCATCGCATTCATGCGTGCATTGGCCTGATGCAGCCAGAAGCGCCTGATCGCCTGCGGCGTCAGCCCGTGCTCGGCCAGGAATTCGACGATGAATTTCTGCCCGGCAACGGTGACTTCCTTGAACACCTTGTTGCCGACCTGCTTGATCAGATTGCCTTCCAGATTGATCATGTAAGGATCATCCTGGGCGGTGCGGGTGTGATAGCCCAGATTGGTGCGGATGTTGTTCGACATCTGCGTCCAGACGCGCGTGTCGAGCACTTCGAAGCGCCCCGGCCGCTTGTCGCCCTTGGCCAGCCCTTCGACCACCATCGACACCGAAGCGTCGCCGAAGATGAAATGCGTCTGCCGGTCGCGAAAATTGAGATGGCCGGTGATGATCTCGGGCGTCGTCACCAGAATGCGCTTGTGCGCGCCCGACCGCACCAAATTGACGGCTATGTGCAAGGCGGCCGCCGCCGAAGAACAGCCAAGCCCCATGTCAAAGCCCGCGCCCTTCGTCCCCAGCGCCTCCTGCATTTCGATGGCGATCGCCGGATAGGGCCGCTGGTGATGCGAGGCCGAGCAGATCACCAGGTCTATATCCGACGGCTGCAGCCCGGCATGGTCGAGGGCCTTCTTCGCCGAGGCTATGCCGAACTCGGCCTCCAGCGACAGCGCATCGTCGGGCCGTGCGGGAATGCGCGGCGCCATCC
>NZ_RZQI01000925.1:0-2290 GCF_003998335.1 Mesorhizobium sp. M7A.F.Ca.CA.002.05.1.1
TCGGGCCTCGACGGCTTCTTCGTCGCTCGCATGCGGCGAGCCGGCTAGCGATTGAATTGCCCGGATTTACTGACTTTTTGGGGTAGGATCGGGGGCAAAGCCAGGTGAACCGGCGTGGGGTCGTGGAATTCGCCTTCGCACGAATCGTGCAATCATGTAGACTCGGCGCCGGGGTAGAGGACGATCAGGAGGGGTTTTGGCACTTGCTGCCAGCAGCACGACGCGTCTGTGGACGCTTGTCGCGAAGGAGTTCTGGCGCAAAACGCGCCGGCGCCTGCGCGCCGGGCCTGTCTATCGCTGGCGCTATTCCGGCCGCACGCCGGAACGTGTGCTGATCGCGCCGCCGGACCTGCGCCTCGCCGACCCGCAGATCGCACTCGAGATCTATTACGGCCGCTATCCCCTGTCGGGGCATCTCGTCGAGACCGGCGGCAAGTCGCCTTTCCAGATCAGCGTGCCCAATCACGGCTGGCAGAAGACGCTGCACGGCTTTCGCTGGCTGCGCCATATGCGCGCCGCCGGCACCGAGCTTGCCGCCGCCAATGCCCGCGCCCTGGTCTCCGATTGGATCACCATGCATGGCAGCCATATTTCCGGCATCGCCTGGGAGCCCGGCACGACGGCCAAGCGCATCATCGCCTGGTTGCAGCACTCCTCGGTCGTATTGCAGGGCGCCGAGTTCCCTTTCTACCGCGCCTTCCTGAAATCGGTAGCCATCCAGATCCGCTACCTCAGGTCGATGGCGCGCGAAATGCCCGACGGCAAGGACAGGCTGCGGGCCCGCATCGCGCTCGCCTTCGCTGCCTTGTCCCTGCCGGCGCCGGCCTCGGCCCTGCGTGGCGCGACCCGCAATCTTGCCGAGGAACTCGACCGCCAGATCCTCGCCGATGGCGGGCATATTTCGCGCAATCCGATGGTTGTCCTGGAAATCCTCGCCGACCTTCTGCCGCTGCGCCAGACCTATGCCAACCAGGCGGAAACGCCGCCGCAGGCGCTGATCGGCGCCATCGACCGCATGCTGCCGGCGCTGCGCTTCTTTCGCCATCAGGATGGCAGCCTCGCCCGCTTCAACGGCATGGGCGCCACCATCCACGACCGCATCGCCACCATTCTGCGCCACGACGACACCGCCGGCGCGCCGCTGCTGCATGCGCCGCATTCCGGCTATGAGCGCCTGTCGATGGGCGGCACCACGGTCATCGCCGACACCGGCCCGCCGCCGCCGGTCGATGTGTCCAACGCCGCACACGCCAGCTGCCTTGCCTTC
The DNA here is from genome assembly GCF_003998335.1 of Mesorhizobium sp. M7A.F.Ca.CA.002.05.1.1. Taxonomy (NCBI): domain Bacteria; kingdom Pseudomonadati; phylum Pseudomonadota; class Alphaproteobacteria; order Hyphomicrobiales; family Phyllobacteriaceae; genus Mesorhizobium; species Mesorhizobium sp. M7A.F.Ca.CA.002.05.1.1. Next base: position 1,268 of record NZ_RZQI01000925.1, read on the forward strand.
GAACTGTCGTCCGGCCGCCAGCACTACATCGTCAATGCCGGCATCGACACCTATGGCGCGGCTGAATTCCGGCCGCTGGCGCGCGCCACCGCCGCGCACTCGACCGCCACCATCAACGACACCTCGTCGGCGCGCTTCAGCCATTCGCTGCGTGTCAACGACCTGCTCGGTTCCCCGCTGATCGGCGGCCCGCAGCACGTGCAGTGCAAGCGCACCGACCAGAAGGGTGTTCAGGGCTTCATCGCCCGCCATGACGGCTATGTCCCGCGCTTCGGCTTCCTGCATGAGCGCGAGCTGAAACTGTCGGCGAACGGCAATGTGCTGGCTGGTCGCGACCGCTTCCAGCGGCCCGGCAATGCAGCGATCCGCAACAATGGCCGCGACTTCGTCACCGTCCGCTTCCATGTCCACCCCGACATCAACCTTTTGCAGGACGAGCATGACCGCCTGGTGCTGGCCGCCGATCAGGCCGATACCTGGGTGTTCACAGCAGCCGAAGTGGTGCCGGAAGTCGAGGAATCAATCTATTTCGCCGGCCTTGGCGGCCCACGCCGCAGCCGCCAGATCGTGCTTGCCTTCAAAGCCTCGGAAATCGCCGAAGTCCACTGGCAGCTGACGCGCACCAGCATCGCCGGTCATCCGGAAAACAACTGATCCTCCTGGCAGGGCTTCGAACGCAGGTTAACAAAAGGCCTGACGACAACCAGTTCGGCGGCATCGGCAGCTTGCGTCGGCAACGATAGGAATTTTTTCTTGACTCGGTGACCTCAGCTATGGTACAAATTCGCCCATGGTGCTGATTTGCGCCAGTGACCCGCCGCACAGGCGGGTTTTTCGTTTTAATACGGATTCGTTGCCTTGCCCCACCTGACCGCCGGTTTGATTTCCGGACGGCATGTGCTACGGGCGCGGGCATCCATCACACCAGTCGTGAAAGGCTGCCAGCCCATGGCCGTCGCCGCCAAGAACATTCCCGCACCAGACCTTGTTCCCGTGCGTCGCGCCCTGCTCTCCGTTTTCGAC
>NZ_RZQI01000926.1:0-2290 GCF_003998335.1 Mesorhizobium sp. M7A.F.Ca.CA.002.05.1.1
TCGCCCGGCCGATCCCGCTCGCCGCGCCGGTGACGACAATGCGCTGGCCGCTGAGGTCGAGTGCTTCGGGAAGAGATAGTGCCATGAATTCCACCCTGAAGCTGCGTTCAGACCCTGGCGCGCGGCGCCAGTCGCTCGATGATCGCCCGGGCGATCGCGCCCGTGCCGTCGCTGCCGCCAATGTCATAGGGACGAACCGAGCCGGCGGCAAACGCCGCGTCGACGGCGGCCTCGATCTCGTCGGATGCTTCCAGGCAGGCCTCGCTGCCATGGCGGGTGCCGAGCCAGTCGAGCATCATGGCGGTCGACAGGATCATCGCGACCGGATTGGCGATGCCCTGGCCGGCAATGTCGGGCGCGGTGCCATGGCAAGGCTGGAACAAAGCGTGATCGTCGCCGATATCGGCCGACGGCGCGAAGCCCATGCCGCCGACGAGTCCGGCCCCCAGGTCCGACAGGATATCGCCGAACATGTTCTCGGTGACCATCACGTCGAAATCCCACGGCCGGCGGATGAGGTCGAGCGCGGTCGCGTCGATCGAATGCTGGGCCGCCGTGACGTCGGGATGCTGCGAGGCGACCTCGAAGAAGATCTTGCGCATGAAGGCGAACGACCGGAACACGTTTGACTTGTCGATGAGCGTCACCGTGCCCTTGCGCTTGCGCCGCCGGGCGCGTCGCTCGGCGAGCTTGAAGGAGAAGTGCGACACCCGCTCCGTGACGTCGCGCGTGATCCGCATCGTGTCGGTGGCGACCTTGTCGTCGGTCACGATGCCCTTGCCGCGCGAGGCAAACAGCCCCTCGGTCGATTCTCGCACCAGCGCGAAATCGATCTCGGAAGCGCGCGGCGAAGCCAGCGCCAGCGGCACGCCGGGAATGGCCCGGATCGGGCGCAGGCCCGCGTAGAGCTTCATGCGAAAGCGCATGTCGAGCTGGGGGGCTGGCTCGGTGCCGTCGGGATGGCGGATGTCCGGCGAGCCCATGGCGCCGAACAGGATGGCGTCGGCCCGTTCGGCCGCCTCGAATCCCTCTTCGGTCATGGCGACGCCGGTCTCCTGATACTGGCGGGCGCCGCCATTGACGCGCTCCATCTTGAAGCCGATGTCGTGACGCTTCTCGATCACCTCCAGCACCGCCGTCGCCGCCTCCATAACCTCGACGCCGATGCCGTCGCCCGGCATGATCGCGAGCCGAAAAGAGTTCTCTCTCATGAAATTCTCCCGGAGCGCCGTATCTCCCCGACGGGGATGGACGCCCACGCTTTGAATGGATGCATCGCGCTTGCCGAAGACCGGTTTGCGATCCTGGACCCGATACTGGTGAACACGGCGCGACGTTATGATGGCTGCCGCCGACGCGACAGTATCGGTTCGGCAGGCCCCCCTTATCAAACAGCGACGATCGGCGGCGGCTGGCGATCACCGCTATGGGACGGACCGCAGGTGATCGAGCATGAACAGCGCCGCGGTCGTCAGCTGTCGGTCGTTGCGGACGCAGATGACGTGCGGACGCGTCGACCATTCGTCGAGCAGCGGAATGGCGCAGACCCGGTCGTTGCCGACTTTGTCGGCCAGCACGCCGTCCGGCAGGATAGTGATGCCGAGCCCGGCCTCGACCATACGCACGGCCGATTCGAAGGTCTTCACCTCGATGCACGTCTTCAGCGTCATGCTGAGCGCGTCGGCCGCACCCGCGAGCAGGGTGCCGAGCGAACTGGTGACGGCGAGCCCGACATGGTCGAAGCCGAGCGTGTCGGCAAAGCGCACCCCGCCCGACGTGCTGAGCGGGTGGCCGGCCGGAACCAGAACCACCAGCTTGTCGTGCCTGTAGTCGAAGACATCCAGCGCATCCGGGAAGGCCATGTTGCCCGCGAGGATACCGATGTCCGTCAGGCCCTCGATCGTCGCCTGCAGGACGCCGAGGCTCGAATCCTCGACCAGGATGATCTTCACCGAGGGATAGGCCTTGGTGAAGCTGGCGATCTGGCTCGGCATGTATTGAACGATGGCCGAGGTGTGCGCGTGAATGCGCACCTGGCCGGCGACGCCGGAGGCGAAGGTGCTCATCTCCGAGGTCATCCGGTTGATCTGGCTGAACAGGGTCGCCGCGTGCTTGGCGAGCATCTCGCCGGCGGGCGTCGCCTCGACGCCGCGCGAATGCCGATAGAACAGCGGCGCCCCGAGTTCCGATTCAAGCGAGTGGAGGCGCTTGCTGATCGCCGACGACGCGATGTTCTCGCGCGCCGCCGCCTTGCTGATGTTGCCCAGATTGTAGACGGCAAGGAAGATTC
>NZ_RZQI01000927.1:0-2288 GCF_003998335.1 Mesorhizobium sp. M7A.F.Ca.CA.002.05.1.1
GCAGGGCGCAAGCTTGGCGCGGCTTCTCGGTCAGAAGGCAGAGGAGTTGGCGCTGCTGACCTAATCGTTTTGCGGGCGCAGGCCGAAGGTTGCGGGCTTTAGGCCGTAGCGCATGTCGAAATCGTCGTCCGATGGCGCGCGTGCGGCGGGTGGCTTGCGGTAGTCGGGGTCGCCGGCCTGGCGGCCTGAATCGACGACCTCGGCGAAGGCCATCGCCTGCTGCGTTGATTTAGGCACATTGCGCAGTCGTTCCACGATCGCCACCAGATCGACATCGTCGCCTGGCTTCGACGTGGCCTCTTCGCGTTTTGCGGTGCCGGGGAGCAGGTCACTCGGCAGTTTTTCGACCTTCAGCCGCATGGTCGTCGCCACGCCTTCGCCGAAGGCGATGGCTTCGCGCTGGCCCATGGAGGACAGGAAGGCAAGCGTCGAGGCGGAAGAGTCGGCAATCGCCGAGCGGATGATCGCCTGGTCCTGCTCATTGGCAAGCCGCATGGCGAAGAAGGTCGAGCATTGCGAAAGGATGGTCGGGTCGAGCTCGCCCGGGCGCTGGGTGACGACGCCGAGATAGCAGCCATATTTGCGGCCTTCCTTGGCAATGCGCGACAGCGCGTGCCTTGTCGGCGCGAAGCCGAGGCGCGGGTCGGCCGGCATATAGCGGTGCGCCTCTTCGCACAAAAACAGCAACTGCAGCTTGCCCTCGCTCCACAGAGCGAGGTCGAAGGCCAGGCGCGCCAGCACCGAGCAGACCGAATTGACCACTTCCGACGGCATGCCGGCCATCTCGAAGCAGGTTACCGGGCGGCCATGATGCGGCACGCGGAAGATGTTGCCGATCGTCTCGTGGATGGTGTCCTCGATCAGGCGCGAGTTGAACATGAAGCGGTAGCGTGGATCGGCGGCCGCCGATTCGATGCGCGTCTTCAGCGATTTGAGCGTCGGGCGATCGGTCTTGCTTTCGAGCATGCCCATGCGCTCATCGATCTGCTTGAGCAGGTCGGCGATGCGGTAAGGCACCGGCGTATCGGCGGTCAACGCATCGCTGCCGCGCCTGATATATGAGCCCGAATTCGGGTTGCGGTAGAGATTCTTGGCGGCCGGGATAAGGTCGCGCAAGGCGTCGATTTCTTCCGGCTCGGTCTCGCGGCCCCGGAACAGCACCTCGGCGAATTCCTCGAGCTTGAACATCCAGAACGGCAGATCCAAGGTTTTGGAATCGACCCTGACGCAGTATTCGGGCAGCGATGCAGCGAACTCGTTGTGCGGGTCGAGGATCAGGATGCGCAGGTCGGGCCGTGCGGCGATCGACTTGCGCAGCAGCAGCGAGACGGCGGTGGATTTGCCGACGCCGGTCGTGCCGACAATGGCGAAGTGACGCGCCAGCGTATCGTCGATGGCGATGTTGGCGGCGATCGTCTCGTCCTGCGCTAGCGTGCCGATCGTGATCGAATGACGCCCGGCGAGGTCATAGACCGCCTGCAGGTCGCGGGTGCGGATCCGATGCGCAACGGCGCCGATATGCGGATAGGTGGTGATGCCGCGATCGAAGACCGGTTTGCCGCCGGGCTCTGCTCCGTCACGGACTTCGCCGATCAGCTCGATGCTGACCTCGATGGCGTTCTGGCCCTCATTGCTCCAGGCGCGGTCCGACTTGCCGATTGCGTAGACCAGGCCGACGGTTCGCGTCGATCCGAGATTGATGGAAATCATCTTGCCGACCGTCCACAGGCCGGTCACCGCGCCGTCGGCGTCATTCGCATAGGCGCTGATGGTGGCGCGCGCGCCATCGCATTGCACGACATTGCCGAGGATGCGCTTGTCGTTCTGCTCTGCGTCGCGGCGCTCCTGCGATGTCGGTTCTCCAACGGAGGCTTCGCGTTCGACATACATGGACAGGCCAATCCCCATTTCCCTGGAGCATCGATCCTACCCGAATGGGGTTAAGGCCCGATGATGTCGGATGGTGTAGAGAGCATTAAAGGGCTCGTGAAAATTGTCGCCAGCCGGCTCTTCTCCGGCGTCTATTTTTCGCTATAATAGACATATGGATGATATAGCGAACGACATTTCCTCGACGATCGGCCGCAGAATACACGCCGAAAGGACCGTGCGCGACTGGTCCCTGGCCGAACTCGCGGAGCATTCCGGCGTCTCGAAGGCGATGCTCAGCACGATCGAGCGGGGCAAGACCAGCCCGACGGCGGCGCTTCTGGTGCGCATCGCGTCGGCCTTCGGCATGACGCTGTCGACCTTGATCGCGCGCGCGGAATTGCAGGGCGGCGGGATAT
>NZ_RZQI01000928.1:0-2287 GCF_003998335.1 Mesorhizobium sp. M7A.F.Ca.CA.002.05.1.1
AGCGTTTCCTTCTCGCTCGGACGGCCTTCACGCTTGAAATAGCCACCCGGGATCTTGCCGGCGGCGTAAGTCTTTTCCTGGTAGTTGACGGTCAGCGGGAAGAAATCGAGGCCGGGCTTCGGCTCCTTCATCGAAACAACGGTGGCGAGAACCTTGGTCTCGCCGTAGGTGGCGAGCACCGCGCCGTCAGCCTGGCGTGCGATCTTGCCGGTTTCGAGGATGAGCGGACGGCCGCCCCATTCGATTTCCACTTTGTGGTGATTGAACATGTCTTGTCCTTAATATGAGGAAAGGGCCGCGCCGTTTCACGGTGCGCGGATGCCCTTTCCCTGGCTTCCTTTCTCGGGCAGCCACGGGCAAGACAACGGGAAGCTCGGGTAATTTCGGCGCGGCGAGCGCGCGCGAGCGTCCTGCAATCCTGCCCCATGACCGTCCATGGGCGGTTTCGAGTGCCCTCTGCACGATCGAAACCGGGTCTGGCCAGTCGATACGACTGGCAGAATGCGCGACCGGCGGGCTCTCCTTCGAAAGCCCGCCGGTCAATTCGTCAACGACGCAGACCGAGCTTCTCGATCAGCGTCTGGTAGCGCGCGTCGTCCTTGCGCTTGAGATAATCAAGCAGGCTGCGGCGCTGGGAGACGAGAGCAAGCAGACCACGGCGGGAATGGTTATCCTTCTTGTGGTCCTTGAAATGGTCGGTCAGGTTCTTGATGCGCTCGGAAAGGATGGCCACCTGGACTTCCGGAGACCCGGTATCGCCCTTGGCGGTTGCGAATTCACCCATCAATTCCTGTTTGCGCTCGGCAGTAATCGACATCGTGTTTTTCCTTATCTGTTTGAGGAAACGGGTCGCCCTCAGCCGGGATGTCGTCCAGCAGGGGCCGGTGCAAGCAAAGCGTCACAGCGCTATGCTGCGGCGCATATAGTGCAATTCCCCGGAAAACACCAGCCCAATTCACCAGCCGGCTTTTCAGGCCCAAAATGGCAGGTTTATCCTTGTCAAAGCCATTTCTTCCATTTGAAGAAGGCGATCAGCCCGAACGCGACAAGCGCCATGAACAGCAGCGACAAGGGATAGCCATAATAGGCCTTCAGTTCCGGCATGTTCCAGGGCGAAGACTCCGGGTCGAAATTCATGCCCCAGATGCCGACCAGGAAGGTGAGCGGCATGAAGATGACCGATACGATGGTGAGATAGCTGATGACGTCGTTGGTGCGCGCCTGGCTCAGCGACAGGTGCATTTCGATCAGGCCGGTCAGCATGTCGCGCTGGGTTTCGACCAGTTCGATCAGCCGCAGCGCATGGTCGAGCGTGTCGTTGAGGAAGATCTTGGTCTCGGCCTTCACATAGGGCACATCGTTGCGGATCAGCGTCGCCAGCGCATCGCGCATTGGCCAAAGCACGCCTTTCAGCACGTTGGCGTCGCGCCGCAATTCATGCAGTTGCCGCATCTGATGCTTGTGCGGCGAATGCAGCATCTCGTCCTCGATGCTGTCGACCGTGTCGCCGGCGGCCTCGATCGGCGGAAAATAGCTGTCGACGATGGCATCGATCAGCGCATAGGCGAGGTAATCGGCGCCGCGGGCGCGCAGCCGGTTGGGCGCCGAACTTTCGATGCGCTTGCGCACCGGATCGAACGGATCGCCTTCCCGCTCCTGGAAGGTAACGACGAAGTTGCTGCCGAAGAAGACGGCGATCTGCTCATAGCGATGCGAGGTGACGTCGTCGATCATCCTGACGACGACGAAGGCATGGTCCTCGAAGAAGTCGACCTTCGGCCGCTGGCCGGTGTTGACGACGTCCTCCAGCGCCAGCGGATGCAGGCTGAAAATGCGGCCGATCTCCTCGATCAGCGGGATGTTGGCGAGGCCGGTGCAGTCGAGCCAGAGGACCGGCCATTTGTCGCAATGGGTGTTGAGGTCGTCGATGCTGGCATTTTCGATGGTCTTGAATTTTTCGGGCGAGATCAGCGTCAGCCTGAGTTCGCTGCGACGCGCCGAGGGGTCGGCGATCAGCGTGCCAGGCGACGCACCGACCGGCGGCCGGCGCGTTTTCACCGGCGCCCGTTTGTTCACCGCTTCGGCCTTTGCCATGTGCCCCTCGAACGTAGAGTCGAACTGAAGTTAGACGAGAGCCGTCACCCGGCAAAGACCCGCTTGGGCTTGAACATGCCTTGCTCGATGGCACCGATGGCGACCAGCTTGCCGCGCGCCGTGGCGCAGGCTTCCTCGGCTTCCACCGGTGCATCGCGGCCGCGGATGATGACTGGGTTGCCAAGGCGGATCT
>NZ_RZQI01000929.1:0-2282 GCF_003998335.1 Mesorhizobium sp. M7A.F.Ca.CA.002.05.1.1
GATGAAGGCCGGCTGCAACGCCTTCAAGCCGTCGCTGGTCTCCAACCCGGGCTGGTTTGCCTCGATCTTCTCGGACCAGACACCCGAGGTCGGCCTCGCGGCTGCCCTCGTCGGACAACCGGAAGAATAAGCCTCCCAAGGCGATCTTGACGATGCGCGGACATTTTCTGTCCGTGCATCGTCAGCCCATGCCAAGCCTGGCGATCGAGGACAATGACAGAACATTCCGAGCTCCCCGCCATCGAGATCGACGGCATCAGCAAGGCGTTCGGACCGACCGTTGCGCTGGACGGCGTGTCGTTTGCGATCGCGCCCGGCAGCGTCCATGCCCTGCTCGGTGAAAACGGAGCGGGCAAGTCGACACTGGTGAAGCTGCTGTCCGGACTGGTCCGGCCGAGCCAAGGCCATGTCCGTGTCTTCGGCAAGGAGATCGCTTACGGCGCGCCGCGCGCAGCACATGCGCTGGGCATGCAGACAGCATTCCAGGAGATGACCTTGGTGCGCGACCTCTCCGTCCTCGACAACATGATGCTGCCTTACGCCCCGGTCGGCATCTCCGGCCTGATCCGCCGCGGTGCCGCCCGCAAGGCCGTCCGCCGCCATATCGAGGATCTCGGTTTTTCCGTCGATCTCGACGCCGAGGTGAGTGAGCTCGAGCTTTCGGTGCGCCAGAAGATCGAGATCGCGCGTGCCGTCTACCGCAAGCCGCGCATCCTTTTGCTCGACGAACCGACCTCGACGCTCGCCGGCCGCGATGTTGACTGGCTGGGCGACATCATCGCCGGGCTGAAGGCGGCGGGTACCACCATCGTCTTCATCACGCACCGCATGCGCGAGGTCCGCGCCTTTTGCGACACGCTGACGATCCTGAGAAACGGCCGCCACATCGTCACCGCGCCGGTTGCCGATGTCTCGGATGGCGACGTCATCGAAAAGATCATCGGCCGCAGCATCGAGCAGACCTTCCCGCCCAAGCCGGACAGCGCCCAGGCTTTCGGGCCGCCGGTTCTGGGCGTGCGCGACCTAAAGGTCGGGCGCAAGCTCGACGGCGCCGGCTTCGATCTGCGCAAGGGCGAAATCCTCGGCGTCGCCGGGTTGCAGGGCATGGGCCAGCAGGACCTGTTCCTGGCCTGCTTTGGCATGGCCGAGATCGAGCGCGGCCACATCCTCGTCGACGGCCGCAAGGTCTGGCTCGGTTCGCCGGCCGATGCCTTGCGCCCCAACATGGCCATCGGCCTGGTGCCGGAAGACCGCAAATCCGAAGGCCTGTTCCTGAAGCTGTCGGGCAGCCAGAACGCCACCCTGCCGGTGATATCGCGCTTCACACGGCTAGGCCTTGTCGACGCGCAGGCTGAGACCCGCTCCGTCGAGGCGGCATTCGACACTGTCGAGGTCGACCGCCGCGCGCTTTGGACGCGGGCCGGTGCGTTTTCCGGGGGCAACCAGCAAAAAATCGCCATCGCCAAATGGCTGGTGGCGCAGAGCCGCATCCTTCTGTTGTTCGATCCCACCCGAGGCATCGACGTCGGCACCAAGCACGAGCTTTATGTGATGATGCGAAACTACGTGGCTTCGGGCGGTTCGATCCTGCTGCACTCGACCGAGATTCCCGAACTCGTCCACCAATGCGACCGGGTCCTGGTTCTCTACGACGGGCGCATCGCCGCCGAACTCGAAGGCGACGCCATCACCGAACCGGCCATCATGCGCCCGGCGCTTGGCCATGCCGGGGAAGCCGCATGAGCAGCGCAGCAGCCTCATCCCCTGTTCCCGGCGGCTTCGGTCTGCGCCGCGCGCTGGTGCGCAATCGTGGCGCGCTGATTGCCGCGATCGTCCTGGCGATCCTGCTCTTCGTTGTCGACTGGATCAACGCCGGGCCGCTGACCTATTTCGACGTGTCGTTCCTGTCGAGCGGCGGCACCACCTCGGCGCTCGCCGCGATCGGTCAGACCATCGTCATCCTGTCGGGCGGTTTCGACCTCTCTGCCGGCGCGGTGATATCGCTGGTCAATGCCGTGCTGGCATCGAGCATGGACCCGATGGCGCCAGGCGCCAGCATCATCCTGTGGACCGCCGTCGGCATCGGCGTCGGCATGGCGGTGGGCGCCTTCAACGGCTTCTTCATCGCCGTGCTGCGCATGCAGCCCATCGTGGTGACGCTGTCGACCATGTTCATCCTGCAAGGCGTGACGCTGCTGGTGATGGACAAGCCCGGCGGCTTCGTGTCGCCCGATCTCGGTACCTTCTATCTTGGCGACGCGATCACCGGCTGGCTGCCGATG
>NZ_RZQI01000930.1:0-2280 GCF_003998335.1 Mesorhizobium sp. M7A.F.Ca.CA.002.05.1.1
CGATGGCTCTCGGCCATCCCTGGCATGACGATCTCAATGCTCCGGATGCCGAAGGGGCTTGCACCTATCCCATCAACAGTCGAGCCGGCAAGCGCGTGTCGGTCAATGACGGCTATCTGGAAGCTGCCCGCGACCGGCCGAACCTTACCATCATCGGGCAGGCGACGGTGGACAAGGTGCTTTTCGATGGCAGGAAAGCGATCGGCGTTTTGGCCATCGTGGCCGGGCAGGTTCGCAAATTCGAGGCGCCGCTGGTCATCGTCTCGGCCGGCGCCATCCACTCTCCGGTCATCCTGCAGCGCTCGGGCATCGGCCCTGCGGCTCTCTTGAAACGAAAGGACATCGAGGTGCTTGCCGACCTGCCGGTCGGCGAAGGTTTCTTCGACCATCCTTATTGCCGCATCGAACTGAAGCTGAAGCCGGGATTCAAGGCGACCGATCTCGACGCGCGGCATACCAACTGCTGTGTGCGGATGAGTTCGGGCGTGCCGGGCGCTGAGCGCGACGACATTCTCTACGTCGCCATGAACCATGGCGGCATCGGCGTGGAGTCCGACAGCGCCCAGTTCGGCGAGGCCATGGTCAATCTGATCCTGATGGAGGCCAAGAGCCGCGGCACCGTGCAACTGCGTTCCGCCAACCCTTTCGACCAGCCGCTCGTGGAAGAGAACATGCTGGACGATCCAATGGATCTCCAGCGCATGCGTATCGCCTATCGCCACCTTGGCGAGATTGCCCGGCAGGCGCCGATCCAGGCGATCGCCGAGCGCGTCCTGCTGGGGGATTCCGATCTGCCTTTGTCATGGCTCGAAACGGCAAGCGACGAGGAGGTCGACAATTTCCTGCTGGCGCAGTCTTCCGATGCGCAGCATGGGATCGGAGGCTGTTGCATGGGAAGGCTCGGCGAGGCCGTGGTCGATCCGGAATGCCGGGTCTACGGTTTGGAAGGACTGCGGGTTATCGATGCGTCGATCATGCCGCTCGATTGCCAGGCAAACACCAATCTCACCTCGATCATGATTGGCGAAAAAATGGCCGACAGCCTGCGCCGGTCCATCTGACAGCTCGAGGGCAAGCCCGCGCACAAGGCGCGGGCCTTGGAGTCAGCGGGTGATATCCACGGTAATCGTCTTCAGGTCGCACATTTCCATCAGCGTGTGCCGGCCCCCGGTGCGGCCGAGGCCGCTCTGCGTCCCGGCGGCGCCGCCGGCAGGAATATGCGGCTCCCAATAGCAGCTCATCTCGTTGATGTTGACGATGCCGACCTTCAGGCTTTCAGCAAAGGCAAAGGCGTTCTTGATGGTGCTGGTGAAGACCGCGGCCGACAGACCGTAGGGGCTGGACGCCGCAAGTTCCATCGCCTCCTCGTCGGTCTCGAAGGTCAGCACGGGTGCGATCGGCCCGAAGGATTCCTCGACATTGAGCAGGCTTTCCCGGGTCAGTCCTGTGACGATCGACGGCTCGAAATAGAGATTGGTGGCAAAACCCGACGCCACATTGCCGCCGGTAACGATCTCGGCGCCACGCGCGCGGGCGTCCGCGATGTGGCTGAGTACCTTGTCGACGGCCACCGCATTGTTGATCGGACCCATCGTCGTCGCGGGATCGAAAGGGTCGCCCATTTTCACCTGCGCGGCCGCTTTCACGAGACCTTCGATGAAACGGTCATGGACGGATTTATGCACCAGCACGCGTTCGGTGGCCGTGCAGATCTGCCCGGCATTGGCAAAGCAGCCGGCCCCGACCTGGGCGGCGGCCATGTCGATATCGGCATCGGCCAGCACGATGGTCGGACCGTTGCCGCCCATTTCGAGCAGAAGCGGCTTGCCCGCTCCACGCCGGGCGATCGTCGCGCCTGTGACAGAACTGCCGGTGAAGCCGATGGCATGGGTGCCCGGATGAACGACCGCCTCGTCGCCCACCTCCGCACCGTCACCCAGAACGAGATTGATGGCGCCGTCCGGCAGGCCCGCCTCGATGAAGCATTCGACAAGTGCCGTGGCAATCAGCGACGTCGTCGGCGCCGGCACCCAGACGACGGTGTTGCCCGTTGCGATGGCCGGTCCGAGATAATAGAGGCAGGGCAGGGCGAGCGGGAAATTCCAAGGTGTGATGATGGCAAAGACACCCTTCGGCTGCAGGAAGCTGAAGGCGCGCTTGTTGGCATCGGCAAGCGGAAACGCCGCCGTCTCCAGCCACTTCATCTGCTCTGCCGCATTGCGGAAACCGAGAGCTGCCGCCGATGCTTCGGCCTTTGCCTCGCTGTGGAAGGGTTTACCC
>NZ_RZQI01000092.1:0-11546 GCF_003998335.1 Mesorhizobium sp. M7A.F.Ca.CA.002.05.1.1
AGCCATGCTCGCCGGCAGGATCAGGCGCCCGAGAGCAAAATCGCGCAAAAGCCCGGCACGCGACTGGGCGGTCGAGTCCTGTTGGTCGATCTTGAACGCAAGGGCGTTCAGCTCACGCTCGAGTTCCTGCACCAGTTCAGCGAGCGCAAGAACCGCCATTCCTTCGCTGACTATGTTTGCAATCGCTGCGACCTGGAAGGTGCCGTTGCCAGGCTGCATGAAATCGGGATCGACGTAATGACCGCCGCTCCGTCGGACGACCTGCTGGCGCTGCTATCGTGCGAGGATGGAGGCAAAGTGATGGCGGATCTGCACGCGACCTATCGCATCGTGATCATAAACCTGCCGTCGGCGCTGGGGCGGCCGGAAGCCAAATTTCTGCCCGGATGGGCGGACGTGGTTCTTTTCGCCATCCGGTGGAGGAAAACGCCACGCACCCTCGCTCGCGGGGTGCTGGAACTCCTTCAGGGCAACGGTTCTCTTGCGATACCTGTCGGCAGTGTCCTCACGCGCGTGAATCTGAAGAAACATGCCGGATATCGGCTCGAGGACAGCGCTGACCTCTTGCGCGAGCAAATAGCATGACGGCCACAGGCTCGTCCTTGGGCTACGAACGATCCGGGGGTGGTTCATCCAGGGAGCGGCCAGGACGATTCACGGTGCAGCCTGTCAGCAGAGCGCGTCATTCAGGTGAATGATGGCAAGGTCCGGTGTGCATCGTAGGCTCCGGCAATCCCCGATATTTGCCTCCCTCGGAAGCGCGAACCGATGGCACCAAGCGACCTTCTGAGACCCAAGACGGTTCCTGCGGCCGGCACAGCCATCATCGTTGTTCGGCCGAGCCCGATCGGCTCGATCATTCGTGCGGCAAGCGGAGTGTCGGCAATGGCGATTGTCGGCCAGCTCACCCTTCTTGCTGCAATCCCGGTTTTGGCGCGGCTCTATTCGCCGGCCGATTTCGGCGTCTTTACGATTTACCTGTCGATCGTGAATATACTCGCCGGGGTCGCGGCATTGCGCTTCGAGGCTTCGCTCTATGGGGTCAAGGGGAGCGCGCAGGCCTATGTGACGGTCAAGCTTATTCTCTTGGCTGTGTTCGTGACGACCGTCCTGGCCTTTTCGGCCGGACAGATGCTGTCGAACCTTGCTCCCGATCGCCTCGGCTCGCTCGCCTGGCTCATTCCGATTGGAATGGGAGGCGCAGGTCTGGTCGAAGCCATGAACTGCTGGAGTCTGCGTGCCGGGCTTTTGCGCGATTTTGCTCTCGGGCGCCTGATCCTGCCGGCGAGCATGGCTGCACTGCAATTGGCTTTCGGCATCGCCAACCTCGGCGGCGAAGCCATGATCCATGCGCATATTCTGAGCCAGTTCGTCTTCATCGGGCTGATCGGCTGTCGGGTGATGAGTTGGGAGGATTTGCGTGGCATCGCCTGGGCACCCTGGCGTGCGGTATTGGAAAAGGCTCGGCGGGAATACAAATTTCCTCTGTTCGATATTCCCGCAACGCTCGCGAGCATAGCAATCAACAATCTTCCAGCAGTGCTTGTCGGCGGGCTGTTCGGCACCGCATTTGCCGGATATTTGGGCGTGGCCGCGCGGCTGGTCACCGGTCCGGTGACGCTGATCGCCACACCGCTCAGCAATGTTTTTGTCGCCGAAGCAAACCGGAACAGCAATCGTGGACACCTGCTTGGTGTGGCGCGCGGGCTTCTCCTGCTGGCCGCCGCCTTTACCGCGGTGCCGATCTTGCTGCTCGGCCTCGCCGCGCCTTATGTGGTCGTTCCGCTTCTGGGCGAGCCTTGGATGCCCACTGCGGAAATCATGACCGCACTGGCGCTGATGGGCGCGGCACAGGCGTTGTCGACTCCGCTCAGCGACGTTCCCGCTCTGTTACGGCGGCAAGGAACAAGACTGGTCATCGACCTCGCACGGGCGGTTCTCGTGTTTGGCCCACTGCTCGCCGGCGCCCAGGCGGGCTGGCAGCCAGTCACCGTCATCTATTTCATGGCCGCCGGCGGCGCGTCGGGTTTCGCTCTGAAAATGGCAGCATCACTGTACCTGTTGACCCACGACCCTCAACCAGCAGGCGCTGCAACGTGCGTCCAACATGAATGTCTCGAGGAAAAAACACCATGAATTCGTCGTCGATTGACAACCTTCAAGCGGCAGTTGCGGTCACCCAGCATGACCGGGCCGATGTCTCATGGTCACGCCCTTTTATCTCGGTCGGGATACCAACCTTTCGTCGACCGGATACGATCCGCAGGGCGATCGACAGCGTCTTGGGCCAGGATTACTCCGATTGGGAGTTGGTCGTGAGCGACGACGAGGGACCGGAGGGCGAGACCTGGGCTATCGTGACCGACTACGCACGGAGCGAACCTCGCATCCGCATTATCGAAAACAGTCGAGGTCGCGGTCAGGTGGAGAACACCAACAACGCTATGCTGGCTTGCTCCGGACGATGGATCAAGTTGCTTCATGACGATGACTGGCTTGCGCCAGGTGCACTCAGGACATTCGCCGAAGTTGCCAAACAGTATCCCTCAGTCGCCTTCATGACGTCAGCCGCAAACATAATCGAGGACAAGCGAGTGCGATTTCGCCAAGTCCCCAAGGAGCAGGAACCGATCTCGCTTTATTCCAGCCAGCAGTGCCTGATGGACCTCTATCTGGTGCGTGCGACACGCTGCCTGGGGATTATTCCATCCACATTGTTGATCAACAGCGACGTCATTCGTGCCGGCTGCTTGATGCGCACGCACAAAGAGATTCCGGCCGGAGTGGATCAACTGTTCTTCGTCGATCTAGCCAGCCATGGGGACATGGTGGCGATAAGCGATCCGCTTACCTTTTACGATGCGACGAACCATCCAAGCATTACAACGTCAAAGAGTTTCCGCGAGGTCGACGAAGTGACCCTCGCCGTCAAACAGCTTAACTGGAATCTCATCAAGGACCGCAACCATCTCCCGCCTCCCGAGACATTGCTGCGGGCATTGCGGGTTGCTCGTATTCCCATGAGGTTCCACCAGCAGTCCTGGTTGACCACGTTCCTGGACGGGATTCAGATCTTCCGGCCTTCCGTCATGAAGGTGGCGGGCTGGCACGTGCTTAACCACGTGTTTGCAATCCGCCCAAGATTGGGCCGGGTGCGCACACGACGGCGGTAGGGTGAGTCTGGCGGACAAGCACGCCGGCAACAGATTGCGCGCGCACAAGCCTGTTGCGCGCGCGCATGGTACGGCCGTTACCTCACGGCAGGACGCATATGCGCCCAAGAAGAGCTACCAGTTCCGCCTGGCGCCGAGTTTCGGTCTTGGCGAACAGCGACGCCAGTTGTGACCTTATCGTGGTCCGGCTCAAGCGCCGCTTGCGGGCTATCTCCAAAGGGGCATCGCCCTGCGCCAAGCGCAGCGCGAGTTGCGTTTCGGCACTCGTCAGACCAAACATTCTTTGCAGCGTCTGGGGATTTGGCCCGGACCTGTTTTCACGATCCAGCAGCGCCACGATACTCGTCGCGTCAGGCGTTGCTATGCCCTTCTCGTTCAAAACCAAGGGCCTGTCGCCCATGCCGCGGATCACCACCCATGAAAGCGTGCCGGGAAGAAAATTCCCCGGCACGTTTGCGATCAGCCGCCTCAGAGCAACCGACACCTTGCCGGCCGTATCAGCTGCCTCGCCCTCGCGCTCCAAGGTGTTTTGAGCGGCTGAATTCCACTCCATGACCTTCCTGTCGCTGTTCAGGATCAGATAGCCACACCCGATGCGATCAAGCATTCCCACAACAGATGCAAGGCTGCTCTGCTTTGGCTCGACGGCCACGCCGTCGAACCTTTGTGGTGCTTGGTGCCAGGCGGAACCATGGCCACCCTGCGTTCTCAAGGCCGAGACGGGCTTTCCCCCGAAACCTCCATATTGGCGACCAAGAACTCCATCATCTTGCCTACCAACCAGTGCCATTTTCTTACCTCCCGCAAAACGGCAACGCCTCCCTGTCAAAAGGAGGTGCCTTCAACATGTCAGTCAGGTCGCTTGGAGAATTGCGGTCCGATCCGCCCCCGACATCGGACAAAATGCGCGCTACAATCCCAGGGAACAATCCTGCGGTCGGACTAGTCTGTACGCTTTTCGGTCTAATCTCGACGGACTAGTCAGAAGGTTATAGTTTGGCACATGCGTTTGCTTTCGCTCAATTTGCATCCGAACAGCTCAAGCAAGTTGCTGACCCACCTTGCCTCGATGTCGCTCCTGATCGCGACACTTGCGGTCGAGACGGCGCTGCCCGCCTCCATGGCATACGACATCGGCTTTTTTGAATTTGTTCCCACCATTATTGCCATCTCATATCTCGAAGATCGCCTGATTGCCCTTGCGGCAACGTTTGTGATGGTGGCCGTCGGCTTGTTGGCGCGGGATATCCTGAGCAACCCAATTAACGTCGAGGTTTGGATTAGGGCCATTCTGCTGCTGGTTGCAGGGGCGATGATCGCCCTGACTTTCCACCGGCAGAGGCAGGACTACCGCACCCTTTTGCAGGTTGCAGAGGCTAGACTCGTGGCCTTGGAGGCAACCGAAAACAGTTATCGCTGGGCATTCGAACGTGCCGCTATCGGCTTTGCCAACATGAGCGAGAACGGAGAGTTGCAACGGTCCAACAAACGTCTCTGTGAGATGACAGGGTATGTCGAGGAAGAGCTTTCGAGTCTACCGCTCAGGGCACTCGTCCACCCTGACGACAACCACACTTTGGCGGAAGCGTTGACTCGCCTCAAGGACACGACTTCTTTCGGCTCGGAGATCCGTCTCCTGAAAAAGGACGGCACGGTTTTGTGGACAAGATTGGCGCTGTCTTTGGCCGTGCCAGCCGATGCTCTCCCTCAAAGCATCTTTGTAATGATGGACGATATATCCGGAGAGCGAACCGCCCGCGAGGCACTCCGGGCTCAGAAGGAATGGTTGGACTTGGCGCTGTCGTCCAGCCGGTTGGGAACGTGGCGTATAGATTTCGAGAGCGGATCCGTGAATGGCTCAGCCGCGTTCTGGGAAATGATGGGACTGGCACCCGCGCCGAGTCGTCCATTGCAGGAATTGACCGCTGTCGTTCACCCGGCCGACTTGCCTAATCTGACGGCCCCGGGAGAGCTTGCATCAGGCGCCGACTATGATGCGGAGATCCGCATCAGGCGAGCTGGCGGGCATATCCGCTGGATCGCTCTTCGGGGCCGGGACGAATTGCGCGACGGTCGTGCACAGCGAATAGGAGTCGCCGCGGATCTCACCGATCGACGCATAACCATTCTGCTGCGGGCTGCGGCGAAGAAGCGAGAGCGGGCCATGCTTGAACAGCGCCATAGGCTCAACAATCTGTTTCCGGTGATCACGGCGCTTGTGAATATGGTCGGTGCCCCCGACAACGATATCGCCCGTTACAAGCAGATACTGATCGAAAAAATCGGCGCACTCCAGGCGACGCATCTGCTTCTTTCACGCGATGGCAGCCTGTCGGCTTCCCTCCGTGACCTCATTGCTCAGGAATTGCAGCCCTATATGGGGACGCACAACATTTCGATCAGTGGACCCGAAGTAAAAATGGCAGAGGGTTCGGCTGAGAGCTTCGCAATGATCGTTCACGAACTTACGACCAATTCCGTGAAGCATGGGGCTCTCGGCACTCCGGCAGGCCGGATCGAGGTCGCGTGGCAATTCGCAGCCCAGGAGCCCGGCGCCGACATCGTGTTTGAATGGTCGGAATCGGGAGAGCGCCGGGTCTCCACCTCGGCTCGGCGTGGTTTTGGGTCGTTGATTATTGGAGCCGACGGTGAGCCTATCGTGGGCCACTCTTCCAAGCTCGAGATGCTGGATCACGGACTAAAATATTCGGTCCGGCTGCCGCCAAAAGCAATCGGCGCTAGTTGATGTCTCTGGCGGCCCATGTCTTCAGCAAGACCGCGGCTTCCGTCCGATTTCGTGCTCCAAGCTCGCGCAGGACGGCGGCAGCATGAATCTTCGTCGTCGCTTCCGCAATTTCAAGAGAGCGGGCAATCTCTTTGTTCGAGTAACCTTCGGCCATCAACCTGAGGACTTCCTTCTGTCTGGACGTAAGCCTCCCCAGATTGTTGACGCTGATGGTCCTGTGGGGCATTTGCATGGGAGCCTCGGACGGAAGGCGTACCGACTCCTTGGACCTTTGTGAAAGAAGTGCCGGAACGTAAATGCGGCCGGCCAGGATTTCGTTCACCGCCAGGACCACCTCCTCGTCCGTTTGGGATTTTACGATATAGCCATGAAGCCCAATCGAAAGGGCAGTCAGAATCTCGGCGCGTGAATCCGTCCCTGAGACAATAGCAAACCGTGTGTCGGGATGAGCCGGTAAGACGTCGCGAAGATCATCCTGACCCGACAGTCCCGGCATGTGCAGGTCGATGATGGCGAGATCAACGGGCGCCTGATCTTCAAGCAGGCTTATGACGGTATCAAAACATGCCGCTTCGAATATTTCCAAGTCCGGAATGCCGGCCATCAATGCCAGTCGCAGCCCACGACGATACAAGCCGTGATCGTCGGCGATGATAATACGATACATGAACCACCCACCTTTTGGCAGCCCCGCATGTGTCCCTAGCTGCCGAAACCTCCCTTTGGATGGACTGCACGGTGACCCAACACAGATCAGCCGCCCGCTGATCCCCCGTATGTCGACGCTCGCCGTCGCCCATCCGCACATTTCAACCTTCTAATATAGCTTACAATCGCACACATTTCAGGGCCAGATAGTTAAGTGTTTTTTTCGTACGAACGGTGGCGATGCCTCTGCGGGAAGGTCGTTACCGACGCCGAAAATCTGCACAGGTAATTGCCATTCAAACGGCTACAGCTCCCAGCCCTGATTGATCACCCTGCCGCGCCCATGCCCTACCGGCTGGAATATTGAAATCAAAACGCCGGGAACGTGCCATTCAAATGCACGACGACGCCTTCTCGGGCGCCACTTACCATCGCTGCACTCCGGAGAGGTGAAACCAACACTGGCGTACCTTCCGGCCGGGTGGGCTGGACCCATCACACCGCGACAGTCGTATCAATAGGAGGACGAGATGAAAGCGGTCATTCAGTGCGGTGGAATGGGAACACGCCTTCGGCCTTTCACATCCATCTTGCCCAAGCCTCTCATGCCGATCGGTGCTCGGCCGGTTCTTGAATTGCTTTTGAAGTGGCTGCGACGGAACGGCATCCAGGAGGTCTACGTAACGACCGGCTATCTGGGGCACTTGATCCGCACCGTATGCGGAGACGGATCACAGTGGAATCTTAGGATACGCTACACCCAGGAGTTGGAACCTCTGGGCACTATTGGCCCGCTCTCCCTGATCAGGGAGGAACTGGACGAGCCGTTCATTGTTCTCAATGGGGACGTACTTACCGATCTCAGTCTCAGCCGGTTTGTGGCATCACACCGGACTCACACTGATCCAGTCACCATAGCCACAGCTTCCCGCATCATCAAGATGGACTTCGGCGTCATCGACGAGGTCGGCAATACTGTCCAGGTATTTCGCGAAAAACCGACGCTGTCTCATCTGGTAAGTATGGGTATATATTGCATGAATCCAGATGTTTTCCGTTTTATACCTGACGGCATCGCCTTCGGATTCGACGACCTCATGCTGCAGATGATGCAAAACGGCACGAATGTGCACGTCTACAAACATGACGGGCTTTGGCTGGATATCGGACGCGTAGAAGATTTTCAAAACGCACAAACCATCGCCTGGGAAGAGCAGTCCGCATCGATCGAGGTCTCGGCAGCGGCCGCTTGAGGGCTGAACGCCCTGCCGCGCCAATATGAGGAGGTCGTAATGCTCTTGGTCAGCGCTCCTATTCTTGGCTTTCCGGAAAAGGCAGCCCTGGCCAAAGTTGTCGACAGTGGGTGGCTGACGATGGGGGACCAGGTGCGAGCCTTTGAAGAGGCCTTCGCAGCCGTGCATGATGCGGTCGATTGCGTCGCCGTCAGCTCTTGCACCGCCGCCCTGCATCTCATTCTCCATGGACTTGGGATCGGCCCCGGAGACGAAGTGCTGGTTCCCTCGCTGACCTTCGTGGCGACCGCCAATGCAGTGCTCTACGTAGGAGCAACACCGGTATTCGTCGACATAGAGTCGGCCGAAGTGCCACTGATGTCCCTAAGTGACGCGGAGGCCAAATGCACCGGACGTACCAAGGCTGTCATTCTCGTCCACTTTGCCGGCTATCTTGCCGACCGGGAAGAATGGCAGAGATTTGCCCGTGTGCGAGGACTGCATATCGTCGAGGATGCCGCGCATGCTCCCGGCCTTAAGGAGGTGGGGACTTACGGTGCGGCCGCGGCCTTCAGCTTCTACGGCAACAAGAACATGACCACCGCGGAAGGTGGGGCCGTTATTGCCCGGGATGGACAGCTCCGTGAAACGATCCGCCAGGCTCGCGGACATGGAATGACCAGTGGCACACATCAGCGGTTGAACAGCCGCACGCCGCAATACGACGTGACGATGCTCGGTTTCAATTATCGCATGGACGAGTTGCGCGCCGCTATTGGCTTGGTCCAACTTCAGAATCTGCAGGAATGGAATGAAATCCGGCGCATATTGGTCGTCCTCTATCGGCGTCTGATCGCAGATTACTGCTCGGCTGTGACAGTCCCGTTCGGCAAACCGCGGACCTCGGCCTACCACATCATGCCTGTCCTCCTGCCACATGACGTCGACCGGCAAGCGGTGATCGACCATCTGCGAACGAAGGGAATACAGACCACAATCCACTATACGCCCGTGCACCAGATGACGCTTTATCGCCAAATGTTCACTGAAATCCATCTGCCGAAGACCGAGGACTTCGCGCAGCGGGAGCTGACGATTCCACTACACCCGCAAATTACGGCAAGTGCGATCGAGTCGGTGGTTGTCGCATTAGCCACGGCGATTGAAAGCAGCGGGCGTGCGGGAGCTGCGGCATGAACGCACTCGACGTGACCATGCATCGGCCCGCTGTAGCTGGCACCAGCCACGGAATTGCCAGACGCGCGATGGACATCATCCTCGCTGCAGCAGCGGGAATGGTACTCGCTCCACTGATGCTCCTGATTGCCGTTGCACTTTTTGTCGAAGGTGGTTGGCCGGTGTTTTTCGTACAGACGCGCCTGGGTGCCGGCGCAAAACCGTTTCGCATGTACAAGTTCCGCAAATTCAAGACGACAGCCGATCCTTTCGGCCTTGCGCTGACCATGAACGATGACAGCCGCATGACGCGGGTAGGCCGCTTTCTCGCGGCAACGAAACTTGATGAGCTGCCCCAACTGTGGAACGTTTTCACGGGGGACATGGCAATTGTCGGGCCGCGGCCGGAAAGCCTTGCCTTCGCCGATTGTTTCCGCGGCGGCAATGAAGCTGTCCTACAGTGGAAGCCTGGCCTGCTCGGCCCGACCCAGGTTCTCTTCCGTCACGAAGCCTGTTTTTACCCGCCCTCCCTTGATCCGCTCCTGTTTTATCGAGAGGTCCTGTTCCCGGCCAAGGCAACGATCGACCTCGCCTACTATCCGCGGCGCACGATTGCATCGGACCTCGTCTGGATAATGCGGGGCTTCAGGGCGGTTTTCGGTGTGTCCCTGCCTCCCGCGGCAAGTGGGTAGAGTTGGCAAGCGAGGAGTTTGGCATGAATGGATTGTTGTTCGTTCGCCAGTTTGACGGCTCACACGATCGAAGGAGTGCACGGTCGTGAGCTATCGCGGCAGGAAGGTCCTGGTCACCGGTGCGGATGGATTTATCGGATCCCACCTCACGGAAGCGCTGGTGCACGAAGGTGCCGATGTCACGGCACTGGCCCTCTACAACTCGTTCGACAGCCATGGCTGGCTGGATGATTTGCCCGACCACGTTCGAAGCCAGTTGCAATGCATTCGTGGCGACGTTCGTGACAGCGCGTTCATCAACCGGATCGTGCGCGGCCAGGCGGTGGTGTTTCATCTGGCTGCGCTGATTGCGATTCCCTATTCCTACGCTGCTGCCCAATCCTATGTGGAGACCAATGTGCTGGGCACCGTGAATGTCCTCGAAGCGGCACGCCACTGGGAAACCGAGCGCATTGTGCATACGTCCACGAGCGAGGTTTATGGCACCGCTCTGACCATGCCGATTCACGAATCCCACCCGTTGCAGGGACAGTCCCCCTACTCCGCATCCAAGATTGGCGCGGACATGATGGCGGCGTCTTATGCCAGGTCCTTCGATGTGCCGGTGGTCATCCTGCGACCGTTCAATACATACGGGCCGCGCCAGAGCGAGCGGGCCATCGTGCCGACCATCATAAGGCAGGCTCTGGACGAGAACTGTCCGGCGATCATGGTCGGCGACACCAGCCCTATCCGCGACCTTACCTTTGTGGAAGACACTGCGGCGGCATTTGTGGCGGCAGGGGCGGCCGAGCTTGAATTTGGCCATGCCTACAATGCCGGCAGCCAGCGCGCCGTCAGTGTCTCGGACGTTTTGGAGTTGGTGCTCGAGTTGAGTGGCACCAGGAAACCGGTACGTCGCGACGAAAGCCGGATGCGGCCGCAGAACTCCGAGGTTCGCGCGTTGCTCGCCGATTCCTCGAACCTTGAAAGTAAAGTCGGATGGCGGGCGCATACAAGCCTGCGTGACGGTCTGGAAAGAACCATCGAGTGGTGGCGTTCGCGCCTCAGCGACGGCCGCGTCCGTCGCGAAATGAGCTATATGACATGACCTTTCCGCGGCTCATACCGGCTGTGCTGCTGATGGCCGCTCTGCTGGCGCTACACACAGCCGGAAACCGGCCGAGCGGTGCGGCAGGCACGGAGCCGGCAATGGATCTGCCCGCTTACCTGAAACCTGCAACCGATCCGGCGACAGGGATCAGCTTCACTCGGATCACCCAGCCCGGAGCTCTTGGCGGCGGAATTGTCTGCGGCAAAATATATTGCAGTCATCGGTACTCGAGCGCGCAAGCGTGGAATGCCGATCAGAGCCTCCTCGTCCTCATGAACGGCTGCAACGGCATGTGCTTCCTCGACGGGAAAAACTACGTTCCTTTGTTCCATCGCAACAAGCCGGGTGAGTGCGAATGGCACCCTCGAAACGCGGACCTGATGATTTGTGTCGATGATCAGAATATCTCGACCTGGGCACCCCGCAGCAATCGTGAGGACATAGTTTTTGCCGCTGCGAAATATCGGGATCTCAAATTCGGCCCGTCCAAGGGAAATCCAAGTCGTGACGGCAGCCGCATTGCCGTACGCGCGACCCGCGATGATGGTGCTGCCGTCGCCTTCGCATATGATCTCGACCGGCGTCTGAAATACCCGGACATCAATCTCGCCCAGGTTGCCGGAACGACCAGTTCCTGCACCATTTCTCCGCTTGGAGAAAACATCCTGTGTTTCCAAAACCTGGCCGACGGCACCGAGCAGCGAGCCATTTTCGCAATCGACGGCACCTTGCGCCAGACGTGGAAGGACCATCATCGGCCCGGCCATGGCGATATGACTCTCGACG
>NZ_RZQI01000931.1:0-2275 GCF_003998335.1 Mesorhizobium sp. M7A.F.Ca.CA.002.05.1.1
AGCGGCAACTGATCGAAACCAAAGCCTCCGGAGAGCCGGCGGAGATCAGGATTGCACTCGTCGACCTGTTGCGCTTCGGCCTGGGTGCCGATGACGTGCCATTCCTGAAGAGCCTCTCCGCCGATCGTTCCGGCAAGCTGCGCGAGCTCGCTGGCCGGTTGCTGGCAAGATTGGGAGAGCACGGCTCGCCAGGCGGTGGCGGGCCGGAAGATCCGACGGCCGAACTCGCTGCCTTCATCGCTGAAGGCAAATCCGGCTTCATCCGCCGCCGCACCACCTACACGCCGGCAAAACTCAAATCGCCGGCGCAGGAAAGACGTCGCGCCGAACTGTTCGAGACCTGTAACCTGGTCGACCTCGCCACGCGCTTCGGCACCACCGAATCCGAGTTTATCGGGGCGTGGCAATTCGGCGCCGAGAGCAATGCCGATATCCTTGTTGCCCGAATGGTCGCCGCGTCGGGCAGCGACGCCGCGGTGACGCACATGGCGGATATGCTTGTCGCCGAACGTGACAAGCCCGCACTCTTCGTCCTCCACCTCATGGCGCGTCTGGACAGCCGCAGGAAGCGTGTCCTGGTCAGGTCGATCCTGAAGGACACGCAACATCTTGGCGCGCTCAATCTGGCCGAGGGCCTCGAAGCAAGCTGGCTGGAATGGGCCGACCTGACAAACGGCCAGACGCTCGCGGCGCTTCGCTCCGCTGTTGCAGCAAACGATGACGCTGTGAGGCGAGGCGTCGACCAGCTTCTGGAAACTATGGGCTTTCTCGCCACGGCGGCGACGGCGGAGAAATTGATCGGAGACGTTGTTGCGGCCGGTATGGCGCCGGCGGCGCCGTCTCTGGGTCTCCTGCGGCTCAACGCGTCACTGGCCGAGCATTGAACCAACATATGATCAATCCGGAGAACAGCAAATGAACGCAGCCATCCGTCTTCCGGTCGAGCAGGCCTATGCCGCCGAATTGCAGGCGCTCTCGCGCAATGACGACCGGCAAAGGCCTGCCGGATGGAGCCTTTCACCAAAGGCGGTCCTTACCTACCTGCTTGGCGGAAAGGCTGACGACGGGACAGTGATAACGCCCAAATATGTCGGCCGCCGCCGGCTGATGGAAACCGCGGTCGCGACGCTCGCCACCGATCGCGCGCTGTTGCTGCTGGGTGTTCCCGGCACGGCCAAATCCTGGGTGTCGGAACATCTCGCCGCCGCCATCATGGGCGATTCGACCCTGATCGTGCAGTGCACGGCCGGCACCGACGAGAACCAGATCCGCTATGGCTGGAACTACGCACAGCTTCTGGCAAAGGGCCCAAGCCAGGATGCGCTGGTGCCGACGCCGCTCTACCGCGCCATGCAGGACGGCAAGCTTTGCCGCCTCGAGGAGCTGACGCGCATGGGCTCCGATGTGCAGGACACGCTGATCACCGTCCTGTCCGAAAAGATGATGCCGATCCCGGAACTTAACACCTCGATCTACGCGCAGCGCGGCTTCAACATCATTGCCACCGCCAACAACCGCGACAAGGGCGTCAACGAGTTGTCGTCAGCGTTGAAGCGCCGCTTCAACGTCGTCGTGCTGCCTTTGCCCGAAGACATGGCGGAGGAAGTGGCGATCGTCTCCAAGCGGGTCGGCGAGATGGCCGGCGGTCTTGACCTTCCGGTGCCGAAGAATGTCGGTGAGGAGATCGCGCGAGTGCTGACCATTTTTCGCGAGTTGCGCTCCGGTGCTACAGCCGACGGCAAGGTGACGTTGAAGACGCCGTCCGGTTCGCTGTCCACGGCCGAAGCCATTGCCACCATGGTCGGCGGCCTCAGCCAGGCGGCCTGGTTCGACAGCGGCAAGCTCGGCGCCGAAGGCCTTGCCGCCAGCCTCGTCGGCGCGATCGTCAAGGATCCCGTGCAGGACAAATTGGTGCTGGAAGAATATCTGGAAACCGTGCTCAAGAAGCGGCCAGACTATGCCGGCTACTACGCGGCCTTGAACGCGGCAATCTGACGCCATGGGGCTCAGCGACGTTTCCTATTTCGGCATACGCCATCACGGGCCCGGCTCCGCCGACAGCCTGGTGCAGGCGTTGCAGGAGTTGAAACCGGTCGCCGTGCTGATCGAAGGACCGGCCGACGCCAGCCCGCTGTTGCCGTTGCTCGCCCGCCCCGAAATGCAGCCGCCGGTGGCGCTGCTCTGCTATCCCGAAGACGATCCGGCCTCGACAAGCTTCTGGCCCTTCGCCGAATTCTCGCCGGAGTATCAGGCGACGCTCTGGGCCGTCACCAAC
>NZ_RZQI01000932.1:0-2273 GCF_003998335.1 Mesorhizobium sp. M7A.F.Ca.CA.002.05.1.1
GCCTTCACCGACATCATGCGTAAGATCCAGTGGGCCTGTGGCTGGGTGGAGGTGCATCTGCGCCGCGGCATGAGCGATCAGAGCGAACAGGCGGCGCAGCGCAGCCGCTTTGCGTTCGATATGTTGGCGGCAGTGATCGAGAAGAAGCGGTACAAGGGCGCTTGCACCGCCCTCGTCACCGAACTCGCCATGCGGCTGAACTGTGACCCGGTCGCCGTCGGCGTGATGCGCCGGCGCTGGACGCGCGTTGCGGCGGTGTCGCATTCGGCGGCATTCGACGGCAAGGTCAGCTTCATGCGCGACATCGCGGCGGCGATGGACGAGGCAATCGACCAGCGGGCCGTGGTCGTCGCGCCACCGCGCCAGGGTCAGGAATATCGGGTCAGCATCGCGCACGAAGCCTTGACGCGCCAGTACAAGAATGGCGCCGCCCTGACCGTGCCGCTGCAGAGCAACGGCACGATGACGGGCGCGCTTACCTTCCTGCGGCCCGCCGACGCGAGCTTTGACCAGGAGACGATCTACCTTTGCGATGCAGTCGCGGCCGTGGTCGGACCGGTGCTCGAGGAAAAACGCGGTAACGACCGGACGATCTTCACCAAGGCGATCGAAGCGGGCTGGATCCAGATCAAGAGGCTGCTTGGCCCGCGCTTCATCGGGCGCAAGATTGCGACGCTGGCCGCGGTGGCGATAGCGGCCTATCTGAGCGTCGCCACCTCACCCTATGCGGTAACGGCGCCCGCGGTCATTCGCGGTTCGGTGCAGCGAACCATCGTTGCCCCGTTCAGCGGCTATGTTCTGGCTGAATTCGCCAAGGCAGGCGAAACGGTGCGCAAGGATCAGGTGCTGGCGCAACTCGATGATCAGGATCTGAATTTCGAACGGCTGCGGCTGGTCACCACCAAGGCTCAGAAGGAGACGGAATTCGACCGCGCTCTGGCGCGTGGCGAGCGCGCCGAAAGCCAGATCATCGAGGCCCAGATCAAGCAGGCGGACGCGCAGCTGTCGCTGATCGACGAACAACTGCGGCGCACCCGACTGGTGGCGCCGTTTGACGGATTCATCGTCGCCGGCGATCTGTCGCAATCGGTCGGCGCGGCGGTCGAGCGTGGCCAGGAATTGTTTCACATCGCGCCACTCGATTCTTACCGCGTTGTCCTGGAAGTCGACGAAAGCGACATCGATGACATCAAGATCGGCCAGACCGGCCAGTTGCGGGTCAGCGCGTTGCCGAGGGAGCCGCTGCCATACAAGATCGAACAGATCACCTCTGTCTCGCGACAGGGCAACGGCCGCAACTCGTTCATGGTCGAGGCTTCGCTCGCCGGGTCCCTCGAGCGGCTGCGTCCTGGCATGGAGGGCGTCAGCAAGACCCATGTGGATGAACGGCTGCTGTTCTTCGTCTACACCCAGAAGATGATCGACTGGCTGCGCCTGACCCTCTGGCGCTGGGCGGGCTGACCATGGACGGGAGCTATTTCAGTTCGTCCTGGTATCGCGTTGCGCAATTGAAGCCGCGGCTGCGAAGCCAGGTGAGCATCCACCGCACGATCTTTCGCAACCAGGTCTGGTATGTGATGCAGGATCGGACCTCTGGCCGCTTCCATCGCTTCACGCCGGAGGCCTATTTCATCATCAGCCTGATGACGGGCCGACGTACCATGCAAGACGTGTGGGACAACGCCTGCGAACACCTCGACGAAAAGGTCATTACGCAAGACGCGGTGATCCGTCTTTTGGGGCAGCTTCACGCAGCGGATGTGCTGTTCGGCGACATTCCGCCCGACATCGAGGAAATCGCCGACCGCGCCAGCAAGCAGCACAACCGCAAGCTTCTGTCGAAATTCGCCAATCCGCTGGCTATCCGCGTCGGGCTGTTCGATCCGAACGAGTTCCTGAACGCGACCTATCCGCTGGTGCGGCCGTTCCTGTCCTGGTTCGGCGGCGTCGCCTTCCTCGCGCTGGTTGCCTATTCGATCTTCCTTGCCGCGATGAACTGGCAGGCGCTGACCGGCGATGTAACCGACCGGGTTCTGTCGGCCGAGAATATCGTGCTGATCCTGATCGCCTATCCCTTCATCAAGGCTTTGCATGAGCTGGGGCATGCCTTCGCCGTCAAACGTTGGGGCGGCGAGGTGCACGAGATCGGCGTGATGCTGCTCGTGTTCATGCCGGTGCCCTATGTCGACGCGTCGGAGAGCCTGGCATTCCGGGACAAATGGCAGCGCGCCCTGGTGGGTGCGGCAGGCATTATCGGCGAGGGGCTGTTAGCC
>NZ_RZQI01000933.1:0-2270 GCF_003998335.1 Mesorhizobium sp. M7A.F.Ca.CA.002.05.1.1
CTTTTCCGGCAGTTGCGGCAGAGCGACGAGCAGGGCGGCCTCGGAAACGGTGAGCCGTTTCGGCTCCTTGCCGAAATAGGCGAGCGAGGCGGCGCGCACGCCTTCCAGATTGCCGCCATAAGGCGCCAGCGTCAGGTAGCGTTCGAGGATCTCGCGTTTCGACAGCCGCCGCTCTATCTGGATGGCGCGCAGCATCTGCTTGACCTTGGAGCCGAGGCTGCGGCTTTCGCGCGGCTCGATCAGCCGGGCAAGCTGCATCGAAAGCGTCGAGCCGCCGGAGACGATGCGGCCGCTGGTGGCGAACTGGCCGGCGGCGCGGGCCAGCGCCAGCACGTCGACACCTTCATGGTCCCAGAAACGCTTGTCTTCGTAGGTGACCAGCATGTCGACGAACTGCTTGTCGACCTGGTCGAGGCGGGTTTTGAGCCGCCCGTAGCCGTCCGGCGTGGCGAAGGCGCGCAACAATTCGCCGTCGCGGTCCTGGACTTCGGTGGAGACCGTGAGTTCGGCTGGAAGCGGGGGTGGGAAGGCACGGTCGAGCGCCCAGAGGGTGGTGGCGGCAATTGCGGTGAGTCCAATGAGGGAGGCTCCTGCAACGGCCGTGCGACGAAGGAACTTCTTGGAAAGCATGGCGCCGCCCCTCATCCGGCTGCCGCCACCTTCTCCCCGTATAGTGACGGGGAGAAGGGTGCTGTCATGGCCCTTGGCGCTTTTCCAGCAACGTTCAAAGTTGGCGAAAGCTTTGTTGCAGGCCTCTTTCTCCCCGTCACTATACGGGGAGAAATGCCCGGCAGGGCAATGGGGGGCAGCACAAGCCTCACTTTCATATTCGCCAAGGCGCCTTACGGCGCCTTGACCTCCATCATGCCGGTGGCGGTGCGGGCCGAATATTGCGGCCGGTACATGTCCTCCACCGTTGCCGCCGGGTGCGCATAGGTACCAGGCGTCACCGCGCGCACGACATAGGCGAGCGTCAGATTGTGGTCATGATCGCCGTCGGCCGGGTTGAACGCCGCGACGAAACGGTCGTCGCGGAATTCGAGATGCGCGGCATCGGTCTGCGCCAGCCACGAGAAGTTCGTCAACTGGGCGCTGGAGACCAGGCCGGGATTGTCGATCTCGAAGCCGGCCGGCAACAGGTCGGTGACCAGCAGGCGCGACGGCCATTTGTTCTGCTCGTTGACCTTGAGCACGACGACATAGCGTTCGTTCTGCGTCGCCTCGGTGACATTGGCCTCGGTGCCGTCGAGCTTGTAGTAGGTGCGGTTGATGGTGAAGCCGTCGCCGCCGGCCGGCAAGGGCTGGACCGGCGACGCCACGGTGGTGACGACGGCCTGCAGCGGGGTCTTGCCGGTGTTGGCGATGGTCAGCGGGCTGTCGGCCAGGTCAGAGCCTTCCACCTGGTTGGAGTAGCCGCCGGAATGCGCCGCGCCATTGACGGCCAGCATGATCGTATCATTGCCCTCCTTCAGCGCGCGGGCCGCCAGCAGCATCCAGGATTCGTCCTGGGTGGTGGTCCAGCGGGCTTCCGCGCGTTCCCTGGTCACCAGCTTGATCAGTTCCGGCACGATGGTCGGCACCGGCTTCGATTCCGCCGCCAGCGCCAGCATCGCCGCGCCATCACGCAGCCGCGAACCGTAGTCGGAGCGGTAGTAGTCGTAGTCGGTGGTGGACTTTGCCAACTGCAAGGCGGTCTTGAAGGTGGCTTCGGCGCGCGGTGTATCGCCGTAGAGCGCCAGGCTTGCCGCCAGCTGGGCAACGGCCATCGGGCTTGAGAAAGCTTCGAGTTGGGTATCCGCATAGTAGCGCAGGTCGCCGATCGAGGCCTTCTTGTTGCGGGCCAGAACGTAGAGGGCGTAGGCGATCTCGCTGCCACGGTCCTGGACGCTCTGGTCATAGCCGAGCGAGTTCTGCAAATTGCTCAGCGCCTGGTTCATGGCCAGGCTCGGCACGTCGTATTTCTGCTCGCGCGCCCTGGTCAGGAAATCGGTGACATAGGAATCAAGCCACAGATCGCCGGAGCCCGGACCCCACAGGCCGAAGCTGCCGCCCGAGGCCTGATAGCTCAGAACCTTATAGATGGCGTCCTGGATGCGGCCATGGATATCGGGGTCGCTGGCCATGCCGACGCCGGAAGCCAACTCATTGACGTAGAGAAGCGGCATGGCGCGGCTGGTGGTCTGCTCGGCGCAACCATAGGGGTAGCGGTCGAGCGTCATCAGCAGCGACGGCACGTCGAAGGCGGCGGCCTGCGAAACGCCGACACTGAC
>NZ_RZQI01000934.1:0-2269 GCF_003998335.1 Mesorhizobium sp. M7A.F.Ca.CA.002.05.1.1
CGGGTTGGGCCCATAGCCCTCGAAAATACGATCCGGAATGTAGATTTCCGACGGCACCGAGAAATGCGTGAGGAACCGCTTCAGCAAGGCCGACGAGGCGGCGCCGTCGACATCATAGTCGCCGAAGATCGCCACCTTTTCCTTGGCCATCACCGCGGCGGCGATGCGGGCCGCCGCCCTGTCCATGTCGGTCAGCGATGCCGGATCCGGCAGAAGATCGCGGATCGTCGGGTCGAGAAACCGCTCGGTCTGTTCGGCGGTAACACCACGGCCGGCAAGCACCCGCGCGACGATGTCGGGCACGCCATGGCCTTGCGCGATGGCGAGCGCAATCATGTCCTGGCGTTCTGTCAGCCGATGTTCCCAGGAAATCCCTGATACTGACTGCCTGACATCGAGGAAGAGGCGTTTTTCGCCGGTCATACGCTTTGCCAACTCATCGTTGGCCGCACGATAATGCATGTCGCCCATAAGTGGGCAGCGGTTTTGGGGCGACGACCTGCATTGGCAACAATTTTAAGCGCGTCGCGTTCACGCGACGCTCTATAGGCCAAAGGCAGGCAAAGCCAAGCGATTCACGGATGTGCGCCGTCCCGGAATAGGTCAAGAAAACTACGCTTTCCGCTTTTCAGCCTGGCGCCGAAGCCATTCGTCGGCCGCATCGCCCATCGTCTTTTCCACACCGTCCTTGAGCCAGGCCATGAAAGGCCGGTCAAACCTGAATGCATCGCCGCATTCCCGGATGAGAAAGCGACGCACATTCTGGGTGTTGCGATAGAACTTTGTGATGGCGGTGGCACGCGAAATCGGATCCGCATGCCAGTCGAACGGTTCCATCGTCAAATCCTTGCAGCCAGCATCGGATGCGCCCGAATGGCTAGCAATTGCAAGGTGGCTTCGCAAGCGAGCGTCAGAACTTATCCAGATCCTGATGGCGGGCCTTGATCTCGCGCACCGTCCGCGACGACGAGCGCAGCACGATCGTGTGGGTGGTGATGTAATTGTGGCCGAATTTGACGCCAGCCAGCATGTTGCCGTCGGTGACACCGGTGGCCGCGAACAGCACATCGCCGCGCGCCATGTCCTCCGTCCGATAGACCCGTTTCGGATTGGAAATACCCATCTTTGCCGCGCGAGCAACCTTTTCCGGCGTGTCGAGGATCAGCCTGCCTTGCATCTGGCCGCCGGTGCAGCGCAGCGCGGCAGCGGCCAGCACGCCCTCTGGTGCGCCGCCAGTGCCGAGATAGATGTCGATGCCGGTTTCTTCCGGATCCGTGGTGTGGATGACGCCGGCGACATCGCCATCGCCGATCAGCCGGATCGCGGCACCCGTGGCGCGCACGGCATCGATCAGCCTGGCATGACGTGGCCGGTCGAGAATGCAGGTGGTGATATCCGATATGGCCACGCCCTTCGCCCTGGCGAGGCTGGCGATGTTCTCAGCCGCCGAGGCGTCGATGTCGATGACGCCGTCCGCATAGCCCGGACCGATGGCGATCTTGTCCATGTAGACGTCGGGCGCAAACAGCAGGCTGCCCTTTTCGGCGATCGCGATGACCGCGAGTGCATTGGGCAGGTTCTTGGCGCAAATCGTCGTGCCTTCGAGCGGATCGAGCGCGATATCGACGGCCGGACCTTTGCCGGAGCCGACTTCCTCGCCGATGTAGAGCATCGGCGCCTCGTCGCGCTCGCCTTCGCCGATCACCACCGTGCCCTTGATGGCAAGCCGGTTGAGTTCCTGGCGCATGGCGTCGACTGCGACCTGGTCGGCCGCCTTTTCGTCGCCGCGCCCGCGCAGCCTGGCGGCCGCGACGGCGGCTCGTTCGGTGACGCGCACCAGTTCCATGGTGAGTATCCGGTCAAGGCCGGCGACGATGTTCTGGGCCACATTCATCTGGTGATTTCCTCGTTGGCAATGCGGCCTCCCGCCGGAGGCGGCCTGTTTTGTCAAACCAGCATGACAACGGCAAGACCTACCGAGGATTTTATCGAATACCCAACAATATCAATCGATTAAACCGCATCCTTAAACAAGACTGGCCCGATCGCCGTGCGCCGGGCCAGTCTCAAAACGGTAAAAATGGCGGCGTTCGCGGCCTAGAAAACCGCGAGGTATTTGAGCAGTGAAATGATGCCGATGATGATGACGATCACCTGAACTATCTGTCTCATCCGGCCATCGAGCGGCAGGCGTTGAACCAGATAGAGAACGAGGATGATGACGAGGAATGTGATCAGGATGCCGATCAATGCTGATGAAGCCATGGTG
>NZ_RZQI01000935.1:0-2265 GCF_003998335.1 Mesorhizobium sp. M7A.F.Ca.CA.002.05.1.1
GCCGTAGGTCTGGTCGAGCAGGCCGCCAGCGGCGAAATGCTCTTTCTGCACTTTGTCCCAGCCGCCGAAGACGTCTTCCACCGTCAGCAGCCGGATATCGGGGAAATCGGCCTTGTATTTTGCCGCCACAGCGGCGTCGCGGGCTCTGAGGCCGTTGCGGGCGGCGATGTCCTGGCCCTCCGGCGTGTAGAGGAAGTCGAGATAGGTCTTGGCCAGATCGCGCGTGCCGTGCTCGTCGGCAACCTTGTCGACGATCGCGACGGGGAATTCGGCCAGCAGGCTGACCGTCGGAGTGACCTGCTCGAACTTGCCGTCGCCATACTCCTTGCGAATGCCGCGCGTCTCCGACTCGAAGGTGATCAGCACATCACCGATCTCGCGCTGCACGAAGGTGGTGGTCGCGGCGCGGCCGCCGGTGTCGAAAATCGGCACGTTGTTGAAAAGCTTGGTGATGAACTCCTTCACCTTGGCCTCGTCGCCCTTGAAGGCTTCCTTGGCGTAGGCGGTGGCCGCCAGATAGGTGTAGCGCGCATTGCCGGAGGTTTTCGGATTTGGGAAAATCACCTGCACGTCGTCGCGCACGAGATCGTTCCAGTCCTTGATATGCTTGGGATTGCCCGCGCGGACAAGGAAGGACGGCAGCGAATAGAAGGGCGAGGCGTTGTCGGGAAAATCCTTTTGCCAGTCGGCCGAGACGAGGTCCTTCTTGACCAGGAAGTCGATGTCGGTGACCTGGTTGAAGGTAACGACATCGGCGCCAAGGCCCTCGGCGATGGCACGCGCCTGCGCCGAAGTGCCGGCATGCGACTGATCGACCGTGACGCCCGGATGCTGCGCGATGAAGGCCTTGTTCACCTGCACGAACAGTTCGCGGCCGACGTCATAGGACGCATTGAGCAGTTTGTCGGCCGACCAGGCTTGGGAGGATGCAAGGAACAGGCCTGCGACGGTGGCAAGCCCGAGGAAAAATCGTCTCATGAAAACAGGCTCCGATGCAATTTATGGTGGGACCATAGCCGGGGTGCGTGGTGTGCGACGAGGCATGCGCCGTAGGTTCGTGGCCTCATCGTAGGAAAATATGTCGCCTAAGTCGATGAATGTTGGAATTCTGTTCCAGGAGAATGCTACCTTCGTCGGAGTTTTTCTGCGCCTTGTTTTGCGGCGCTGCATGGCATATACAAAAGGCATATACAAAAGAGCTGCAACATGCCCCAGAGCCGACATTCAACAACGCCGCCCAAGGAGGCGAAGCTGTTTCGCAACAACCGCAGCCAGGCGGTGCGCATTCCTGTCGAGTTCGAGCTTCCCGGCGAAAAAGTCCTGATCAGCCGGGAAGGCGATCGTCTTGTCATCGAGCCGGTTCGCAAGCCTGGCCTCACCGCGTTGCTCGCCCAGTGGGCGAAAGAGCCGCCGCTCGATCCTGAAGACGACTTCCCCGAGATCTACGACACGCCAGTCAAATCCGAGGACATTTTCTAGATGCGGTTCATGCTGGATACGAACATTATCAGCGACATGATCCGAAACCCGGCTGGCAAGGCCGCGAGGGCAATGTCGCGCGAGGGAGATGACGCCGTTTGCACCAGCATCGTGGTCGCCTCGGAATTGCGATATGGCTGCGCCAAGAAGGGATCGGCCAAGCTGCTCAAGAAGGTTGAAGACTTGCTGGCCGAGATTCCTGTCTTGCCGCTCGATGTGCCGGTGGATGCCGAGTATGGCGGACTTCGCGCCGAGCTTGAAGCCGCGGGCCAGACCATTGGCCACAACGATCTTTTTATCGCCGCTCATGCCTGTGCATTGGGCACCACGCTGGTGACCGCCAACACGGGAGAGTTCAACCGGATCAGGGGCCTGAAGGTCGAGAACTGGCTGGCGTAGCCATAGACCAGAGGATCAAGCCGCCGGAAAAAGCTTCCAGCGTCCGGGGCGGAACGCCACCCGGCTTTTCTGCGCCGCGGGGTGATCGACCGGCAGTTCGATTTCGACCCGCTGGCGCTCTCCGCCTATTTCAAGCTCGACCCGGCGCGTGCCGGCCACGCGGCGGCTGGCGGCGACCGTGCCGGCGATGCAGCCGCTGCAGCCGTCCAGCAATTCGACATCGTGCGGGCGGAAGTAGAGCGTCGCATCGCCCGAGGGCTCGTTGGGCGCGGCAAGCCCGATCGGACGGTCGGCGAGCCAGATTTCGCCATTCTCGACCTTGACGGGAAGCGAGCTCGATTCACCGATGAAGCCGTAGACGAAGGGCGAGTTCGGCGTGTCGTAGAT
>NZ_RZQI01000936.1:0-2264 GCF_003998335.1 Mesorhizobium sp. M7A.F.Ca.CA.002.05.1.1
GCTCCTGCGCCGCAGCGAGCGCATCGAGCCGCCGCAGGACATCCAGAAGCCGAGGCCCAGGCCCAAGGCGAAAAAACCCCGCGCCCCGCGCCCGCCGGCGGAGCCGGAAATCCCGGTGGTTGACAAGGCACCGGACGCTCGCACCGTGCTGGTGGTCGGAGACTTCATGGCGGCTGGCCTCGCCGAAGGCCTCGACACCGCCTTTGCCGAGAATGCCGGCGTCAGGATCGTCGTTCGCAGCAATGGCTCGTCCGGCTTCGTACGCGATGATTTCTACAACTGGCCCGAACAGATCAAATCGCTGATCGAGACCGAAAAACCTGCCGCCGTGGTCGTCATGCTGGGTTCCAACGACCGCCAGCAGATGAAGGTGGGTGACGTGCGCGAGCAGCCCCGCTCTGAAACCTGGACCAAGGAATATGAGCGCCGGACCGACGCGTTCGGCAAAGCTATCGCGGAGGCAAAGGTACCCTTCCTCTGGGTCGGCATGCCGGCTTTCCGGGTGTCGAAGATGACCTCCGATATGCTGGCCTTCAACGACATCTATCATCAGGCCGCTGAAAGCCATGGCGGTGAATTCGTCGACGTCTGGGACGGCTTCGTCGATGAGAACGGTGCTTTCGTCACCAGCGGCCCCGACATCAACGGCCAGCCGGTGCGGCTGCGCGCCGATGACGGCATCAACGTCTCGAAGGCAGGCAAGCGCAAACTCGCCTTCTACACCGAAAAACCGCTGCTGAAGATCCTCGGCCTGACCGCGCCTGGAAGCGTGATTACACCGTCCGCTCCGGCGGGCGCACCTGTCGAGGCGCCGGCGCCGGCCGCGGCCCCCATCGTTATCGACCGCACCGCGCCGATGCTGCTCAGCGATCCGGCACTCGACGGTGGCTCCGAATTGCTGGGCGCGGCACCGCCGGCGAAGGCCAATCCGGACCTGCCCGGTGAAAAGCTTGTGGTCGAGGGCAAGGCACCGATTGCATCGCCCGGCCGCGCCGACGATTTCTCATGGCCGCCAAAGGCCGCGACCGATACCACGACCGCGATCAATCGTTAGTATCGCTGCACGCTCCTGGGTTCAGCGCGGGAGAACGCTCGACCCCATCAACGCCTCGTCGATCGAGCGTGCCGCCTGGCGGCCCTCGCGGATCGCCCAGACGACCAGCGACTGGCCACGACGCACGTCGCCGGCCGCATAGAGCCTGTCCACGCTGGTCTTGTAGTCGCGGTCATTGGCCTCGACATTCCTGGAGCGGCGGCTGTCGGTGGCGATCTTCATCTCACCGTCCAATTCCTTCGCCACCCCGGCCGCGGCCGGCCCGGCAAAGCCGATGGCGATGAAGGCGAGATCGGCACGAATGACGAATTCGGTGCCGGCGATCGGCTTGCGCTTGTCGTCGACCTCGCAGCACTTGACGCCGGTCAGCTGGCCTTCCTCGCCGATGAATTCGAGTGTCGCCACCTGGAATTCGCGCTCCGCGCCTTCGGCCTGCGAGGACGAGGTGCGCATCTTGGTCGCCCAATAGGGCCAGACCGAAAGCTTGTCTTCCTTCTCCGGCGGCTGCGGACGGATGTCGAGCTGGGTGACGCGCACCGCACCCTGGCGAAAAGCAGTGCCGACACAGTCGGAGGCGGTATCGCCGCCGCCGACGACGACGACATGCTGGCCGCCGGCGATGATCGGATGCGACGGCCATGCCACCGACTGAATCGGTTCGCCGCCGACACGCCGGTTCTGCTGCACCAGATAGGGCATCGCGTCATGCACGCC
Organism: Mesorhizobium sp. M7A.F.Ca.CA.002.05.1.1; assembly: GCF_003998335.1. Classification (NCBI taxonomy): domain Bacteria; kingdom Pseudomonadati; phylum Pseudomonadota; class Alphaproteobacteria; order Hyphomicrobiales; family Phyllobacteriaceae; genus Mesorhizobium; species Mesorhizobium sp. M7A.F.Ca.CA.002.05.1.1. The sequence goes on from NZ_RZQI01000936.1 coordinate 1,769, forward strand.
GCCGAGATCGTCGCCGGGAATGCCGGCCGCGCGCGGCGTTTCCGAGCCGCCGCAATAGAGCACGGCATCATGTTCGGCGAGCAGCTCGGCAACCGGCTTGTCGACGCCGACATTGACGCCGCAATGGAAGGTCACGCCCTCACCCTGCATCTGCTCGATGCGCCGGTCGATATAGTGCTTCTCGATCTTGAAGTCGGGAATGCCGTAGCGCATCAGCCCGCCGGGCCGGCTTTCGCGCTCGTAGACATGGACATCGTGGCCGGCGCGGCCAAGCTGCTGGGCAGCCGCCATGCCGGCAGGGCCGGAGCCGATGACGGCGACGCGCTTGCCGGTCTTCTTCTCCGGCGGATAGGGCCTGATATGGCCGGTTTCATAGGCCTTGTCGGCGATCGCCTGCTCGACCGTCTTGATGGCGACGGGAATGTCCTCGAGGTTCAGCGTGCAGGCTTCCTCGCAGGGCGCGGGGCAGATGCGGCCGGTGAACTCCGGGAAATTG
>NZ_RZQI01000937.1:0-2263 GCF_003998335.1 Mesorhizobium sp. M7A.F.Ca.CA.002.05.1.1
GGCTTTCGCTGAGGATGGTGACCGTGTCGAGAATGCCTTCGAAATCGCCCTGGAGATGGACGGAAGGTGCTTCGGCCCATTCGGCGCAGGCCGCAGCCACCGCCACCAGATGGCCAGCGAGATTGCCGCTGTCGACAGCCGAGATGTAGAGCGGATAGAGCGGCTTCAGTGTCGTCGTGTCGTACCAGTTGAAGAGGTGACCGCGCTCACGCGGCATGCCCTCGATCGTCGCCATGGTGGCGTCGATGCGGGTGATGGCGTCGGACAGGCTGATCCAGCCGAAGTCGCGGGCGGAAACGACGGACAGCAGGTAGACGCCGATGTTGGTCGGTGAGGTGCGCGGCGCCACCACCGGCGCCGGGCTTTCCTGGAAATTGTCCGGCGGCAGATGGTGATGCTCTGCCGTTACGAAGCTTTCGAAATAGTGCCATGTGCGCCGCGCCACCGTGCGCAACGTATGGATGTCGGCCTGCGATATGCGCAGCCGATCCTCGGTTTCGGCCGAACGGCTGATCCAGCTGGCGATGGCCGGCGAGCCAATCCAGAACAGGGCGAAGAAGAAGGCGACGAAGGCGCCGGTCGAATCGGCCAGCACCGGAATGGCAAGGCCGACGAAGCCGATGATCACGGCGCCATACATCATGCCGTAATACGATCCGACATCGTTGTCGCCCGCCTTGTGCGCCTGCGAGGCGGTGCGCCATTCCAAAAGGTTCTGGCGGCTGACGAACAGCCGGTAGAGCGTACGCACGATGGCATCGCCCATCATCCAGGCATTGTGCGCCATCAGCACGATCTTCAGCGCCACCATGGCGGTACCGAAGGCGACGTCGCGCGCCAGAGCCGAGAAATGGCCGCGTGGCGTCTGGTCGCCGCTCTTGGGCAGGATGGCGTTGACGATATCGAATGTCGGCGCCATGAACAGGCTGAGGATCAGCAGGGCCTGCCATTGCGCGGCCTGCGTGAAGGGCAGCAGCGTCCAGCCGGCGATCGCCGCCATCACCCAGAAGATCGGCGTCAGCGAGCGGCGCAGATTGTCGATCATCTTCCAGCGCGACAGCGCCGGCACGCCGGAGCGCGGATCGAGCATGAAGCCAAGCAACTGCCAGTCGCCGCGCGCCCAGCGATGGTGGCGCGAGGCGTCGACCGAGTAGCGGGTCGGATAGTCCTCAACCAGTTCGACGTCGGTGACCAGCGCCGCGCGCGCCAGCGCGCCTTCCAGCAGATCATGGCTGAGGATGGTGTTTTCCTCGATGCGGCCCTGCAGGGCGGCCTCGAAGGCGTCGACGTGATAAAGGCCCTTGCCGGTGAAGGAGCCGTCGCCGAAGACGTCCTGATAGAGATCGGACACGGCAAAGACATAAGGGTCGAGGCCGCGATTGGCCGAAAACACCCGCTGGAAGAACGACGCATCGTCGCCTGATGTCAGCGACGCGGTGATGCGCGGCTGCAGGATCGCGTAGCCGGCGGTGACGACGCGCTTGCTGGCATCGAAATGCGGCCGGTTGAGCGGGTGGCAGAGCTTGCCTACGAGGGTGGCGACCGCGTCACGGGTGGTGCGCGTGTCGGCATCGAGCGTCATCACATGGACGACGTTCTCCGGCAGCGGCACGTCGAGCGGCAGGAACGTGGTGTCGCTGTCGCCGCGCAGCAGAAGATCGAGCTCGTGCAGCTTGCCGCGCTTGCGCTCCCAGCCCATCCAGGCCCCTTGCGCCGCGTTGAAGAGCCGGCGCCGGTGCAGGATGTAGAAACGCGGCGCGCCTTCGGACGGATAGCGGGCGTTGAGACGAGCGATCTCGGCACGGGCGAATTCGAGGATTTCGGTGTCGGCCGCATCGATCTCGGTCTTCGAGTCCGGCCAGTCCGACAGCAGCGCGAAATGGATTTCATCGGCCGTATTGGCGAGATGATGCACCTCGATGTTGCGGATGTTTTCCTCGACATCGTCGCGCGAGCCGATCAGCGACGGCACCACCACCAGCGTGCGCGCCTCGGGCGGCACGCCGTGCCGGTAATCATAACCGACAAGACGCGTCGGTTTCAGGAACAGCGATACGACCGTGTTGAAGAAGGCAAGCGCGCCCTCGCTGGCCGGCACGGCAAAAAGCGCCAGCATCAGGACGATCGAGGGCACCGACAGGCCGAGATTGGCAAGGGCATTGCCGGAGAGAACGAGAAGCAGCGCCGTCAGCGCAAATACCGGTACGACGATGCCGAGCCACCCGGTCTTGCGGAAGGCACGCTTGACTGTCTGGCTGATGGT
>NZ_RZQI01000938.1:0-2259 GCF_003998335.1 Mesorhizobium sp. M7A.F.Ca.CA.002.05.1.1
TTTTTCGCCCGCCACGAGGTCGACAAGCGCGGCAGGAACTACGGCAATGAGCAAAACCCTTCGGCCGGTTATATTGCCTGGCTGCTGTGGGGCGGCGACGAAGGCCGCGCCTGGGCGCTGGAGCTCAAGCAGAAGATCGGCAACGCGCCGGACATCTGAGGACTCGTCCCTCACCCCTTGACCCCGCCCGCGGTGAGGCCGGAAACGATTTTGCGCTGGAAGATCAGGACCAGCACCACCAGCGGCACCGTGACGATCACCGAGGCGGCCATGATGTTGCCCCATGGGATCTCGAACTGCGAGTTGCCGGAGAGCAGCGCGATCGCCACCGGCACGGTCCGCTGTGCGTTGTTGGAGGTGAAGGTCAGGGCAAACAGGAACTCGTTCCACGCGCCGATGAAGGCCAGCAGGCCGGTGGTTGCCAGCGCCGGCCACATCAGCGGCAGGAAGACCCGGGTGATGATGAGCCACGGCGTCGCGCCGTCTAGGATCGCCGCCTCCTCGACCTCGACCGGCAGGTCGCGGACGAAGGTGGTGAGCACCCAGACGGTGAACGGCAAGGTGAAGATCATGTAGGAGAAGATCAGCGCGAACAGCGAATTGTAGAGGCCGAACAGGCGGACCAGTTCGAACAGCCCCGCCAGCAGCGCCACCTGCGGGAACATCGACACCGACAGGATGATGAACAGCAGGGCCGAGCGGCCGCGGAATCGAATGCGCGCCAGCGCATAGGCCGATGTGACGCCGAGCAACAGCGAAAGCGCAACCACCGCGCCGGAGACGAACAGCGAGTTCAGCAAGTTGCGCACGAAGCTGCCTTCGGTCAGCACATTCCGGTAGTTGGCGAGGCTGATCGTCGTCGGCCACAGATCGGCCCGGAACAGGTCGGTCCCCGATTTCAGGCTGGTGACGATGGCATAGTAGAACGGGAACACGGCGACGAAGACGATGACCGCGACCAGCAGGTAAAAGGCCGTGCGCTTCACGATCCACATGTCAGCGGCCTCCGTCCAGCCTGATCCGGCCGATCCGGATGGTGACGATGGTGAGCAGAGCTAGGATCAGGAAGAGCAAGGTCGAGGCGGCGGAGCCATAGGCGAACTTGTCGAACTCGAACAGGTTCTCGCGGGCGAACACGGACATCGACTTGGTTTGCACATTGTTGGGCGTCAGCACATAGATCAGGTCGAAGATGCGCAGCGCATCGAGCGCGCGGAAGATCACGGCCACCATCAGCGCCGGGCGGATCAGCGGCAAGGTCACCCGCCAGAAGATCTGCCAGGGGTTGGCGCCGTCGAGCCTGGCGACCTCGATGATCTCCCTCGGCAGCATCTGCAGCGCGGCCAGGATGAGCAGCGTCATGAATGGTGTCGCCTTCCAGATATCGACGATGAGGACGGCCGCCATCGCCGTGTCGGCGTTGGCCGTCCAGGCGATCTTGTCGCTGATCAGGCCGAGGTTGAGCAACACGACATTGATGATGCCGAACTGGTCGTTGAGCATCCATTGCCACATCTTCGCCGAGACGATCGTCGGGATCGCCCAGGGGATCAGGATCGCTGCCCTGACGATGCCGCGGCCGGCGAATTCGGCGTTGAGAACCAGGGCAACGATCGTGCCGAGGATGGTCTCGCAGGTCACCGAAATCACCGTGAAACGCACCGTGTTCCAGACGGCACGCCACCAGACCGGGTCGACGAGCAGCCCGTCATAGAGGGTCCGGCCGCTCGGCATATGCAGCACCGAGAAGTAATTGGCGAAGCCGACCCATTGGCGCGCGTCGAGGTCGGCCAGCGAGGCGTCGGTGAAGCTGAAATAGACCGTGCGGGCGAGCGGCCAGCCGGCCGCCCCGGCGAGCACCAGAAGCATCGGCGCCAGGAAAAGCCACGCCGAGCGAACGCGCTGTGCCGTCAACGGCGATGGCCGACGACGAACAGCCTGTGTCTCCGACGCCGCACGGGCGTCGGTCCCTGTCGGCACTGTGGTCACCAGCCGTTGCCCTTCAGCTTGGTCAGCATCGCTTCGAGGTCGGCTAGATTGTCGGCGGCGGTGCCGTCGCCCGAGAGCGTGTTGTGAACGGCGTTCCAGAACTGGCTCGACGCCTCGTTGTATTTGATCCTGGTCGCGGCCGACGGGCGCGGCACCGCATTGAGAAATATCTGCTTCCAGCGCGGAATAATCGGGTGCTCCCTGGCAATGTCGGCATCGTCATACAGCGCCTGGATGGTCGGCAGGTTGGACGTCTTCAGCGCGCGGTAT
>NZ_RZQI01000939.1:0-2256 GCF_003998335.1 Mesorhizobium sp. M7A.F.Ca.CA.002.05.1.1
ACATCTGCTTGGGCGACACGTCCATCAGATCGACGTTTTCGCGCGGCGCCATCATCACTTCGCCGGCGCTGCGGCAAATGACGAATTCGTCGACGAAACCACCGTTCTTGTCGAGCTCGGCGTTGGCCTGCGCGACATGGTGCTTGGCCTCTTCCATCGCGGAGAGATAGACGACGTCATTGGTCAGCTTGCCGTCGACGATCTTGCGGTACGGGCTCTCGATGAAGCCGTATTTGTTGACGCGTGCGAAGGTGGCCAGCGAGTTGATCAGACCGATATTCGGGCCTTCCGGCGTCTCAATCGGGCAGATGCGGCCGTAATGCGTCGGGTGCACGTCGCGCACTTCGAAGCCGGCGCGCTCGCGGGTCAGACCGCCCGGTCCAAGCGCCGAGAGGCGGCGCTTGTGGGTGATCTCCGACAGCGGGTTGGTCTGGTCCATGAACTGCGACAGCTGCGAGGAACCGAAGAACTCGCGCACGGCGGCAGCCGCCGGCTTGGCGTTGATCAGGTCCTGCGGCATGACCGTGTCGATCTCGATCGAGGACATACGCTCCTTGATCGCGCGCTCCATGCGCAGCAGGCCGACGCGGTACTGGTTTTCCATCAGCTCGCCGACCGAACGCACGCGGCGGTTGCCGAGATTGTCGATGTCGTCGATCTCGCCCTTGCCGTCGCGCAGCTCGACCAGCGTCCTGACCACGGCCAGGATGTCGTCCTTGCGCAGCACGCGCACGGTGTCCTCGGCCTTGAGCTCGAGACGCATGTTCATCTTGACGCGGCCGACGGCCGACAGATCGTAGCGCTCACTGTCGAAGAACAGCGAGTTGAACATGGCTTCGGCGGTTTCGAGCGTCGGCGGCTCGCCGGGGCGCATGACACGATAGATGTCGAACAGCGCGTCCTGGCGGCTCTCGTTCTTGTCGACGTTGAGCGTGTTGCGGATATAGGCGCCGACATTGACGTGGTCGATGTCGAGAACCTTGATCTCGTCTTCGCCGGTGCCGAGCAGAACCTTCAGCGTCTTCTCGTCGATCTCGTCGCCGGCCTCGAGGAAGATCTCGCCGGTGGCGTAGTTGACGATGTCCTCGGCCAGATAGTTACCGAGCAGGTCCTCGTCGGTGGCCTTGATCGCCTTCAGACCCTTTTCGCCAAGCGCCCTCGCCTGGCGGGCGGTGATCTTCTTGCCGGCTTCGACGACGACTTCGCCGGTATCGGCATCGACCAGGTCGCCGACGGCCTTGAGGCCGCGGAAACGCTCGACGTTGAACGGAATGCGCCAATGGTCGCCGGCGCGCTTGTAGGTGATCTTGTTGTAGAAGGTCGACAGGATCTCTTCGCCGTCCATACCGAGCGCCATCAGCAGCGACGTCACCGGAATCTTGCGGCGGCGATCGATGCGGGCGTGCACGACGTCCTTGGAATCGAACTCGATGTCGAGCCACGAGCCGCGATAGGGGATGACGCGCGCGGCAAACAGAAGCTTGCCCGACGAGTGCGACTTGCCCTTGTCATGGTCGAAGAAGACGCCCGGCGAGCGGTGCATCTGCGAGACGATGACGCGCTCGGTGCCGTTGACGATGAAGGTGCCGTTCAAGGTCATGAGCGGCATGTCGCCCATGTAGACGTCCTGCTCCTTGATGTCCTTGATGGACTTGGCGCCGGTATCCTCGTCGATATCGAACACGATGAGGCGCAGCGTCACCTTCAGCGGCGCGGCATAGGTGAGGTCGCGCTGACGGCATTCGTCAACGTCGAATTTCGGTCCTTCGAACTCGTACTTCACGAACTCCAGCATCGAGGAGCCGGAAAAATCGGAGATCGGGAAAACCGACTTGAAAACAGCCTGCAGTCCCTCGTCCGGACGCCCGCCCTTGGGCTCCGCCACCATCAGGAATTGATCATAGGATGCCTTCTGAACCTCGATGAGGTTCGGCATCTCCGCAACTTCCGGGATCTTTCCGAAGAACTTGCGTACGCGTCTGCGGCCATTGAAAGTCTGGGTCTGGGCCATCGTCGCTCCTTAGCTCTAAACTCGGGACGAGCCTCGCCGCGGCTCGCCTTGCATTCTGGGCCACCTTGGCGGCAACCCTCTGTCTGTTTTCCCGGCGCCTGTCGGCGGCCGGCTAGAACGGGAGAAAACCCGTTTCCTGAAGGCCGGTTTTCGGCCCTCAGGAAAGAGGTTCTCGTAGATCTCGCGTTACGCGTGCTCCCTCCGGGCGAAGGGAGTGGCGGACGGCGCGAGGCCCCCCGCCCCCT
>NZ_RZQI01000940.1:0-2247 GCF_003998335.1 Mesorhizobium sp. M7A.F.Ca.CA.002.05.1.1
GCAATGTGCTTGTGACGCAAGGCGATCTGGCTGGGGCCTCGCAGATCTACCAGGAAGGCTTGTCGGTCAAGAAGCAGCTTGCCGACAACGAGCCGGAGCGCGCCGAACTGCAGCGCGACCTGACCATCAGCTATGACGAGATCGGTGCACTGGCGCGTACCGCCGGCCAGTTGGACAACGCCCAGATGGCCTACGAGGAGAGCCTGAATATCCGATTGGCATTGGCCGAAAAGAAGCCGCAGGATGCCGAACGGCAGCGCGATGTGTCGGTCAGCCATGATACGATCGGCGACCTCAAGCGCGAGCGCGGCGATGCGGCGGGCGCACTCGCGTCCTATAAAGCGGGCCATGCGATCGTCGAACAATTAGCGGGCCGCGACCCCGACAACAGTGAGTTGAAGCGCGACCTGTCTGTCGGCAACGCAAAGATGGGCAATGCGCTGAGCGATCAAGAGGACTGGCCGGCAGCCCTCGCCGCCTATAGGCAAGCCCTCTCTATAGCCCGCATGCTGGCGGCCAGTGACCCTGCCAACGCCGACTGGCAACGTGACCTTTCGGTCAGCCTGGAAAAGGTCGCCGGCATTCTGGCGATTCAGGGCGACCGCGCCGGAGCGCTCAAGGCCTATACAGACAGTTTCGCTATCGCCGACCGGCTGGCCAAGCTCGACCCTGCCAATGCCGACTGGCAACGCGACCTGTCGATCACCCTGTCCGAGATCGGCATGCTCAAGGCCAAGCAGCGCGACGTCAAAGGCGCGCGGCAGGCTTTCCAGGACAGTCTCGACATCCGCCAGAAGCTCGCCCGGTCCGACCCAAACAACGCCACCTGGCAGCGCGACCTGGTGGTTGCCATGATCGACTACGCTCAGGTCGCCAAGAACCCCAAGACGGTGCTTTCGCAGGCGCTGGACATGACGCTGGAGCTCGACCGCAGCGGGCGGCTGGCGCCGCGATACAAGTTCATGATCAAGTTTCTCAGGGACCGGCTGGCCAAAGTGAAATAGGGCCTGACGGGAGGCTGCCATGGACAGCCGGCTCATTCCCCGTGAAATGCCTGCAAACCTTGGAAAAACCGCCTTTTGCGCCTATATCTAGTGCATATCAGAGGCGCGATTCGGAGCGGGTTTTTCGCGCCGTGCAAGCGGCATCCAGACAACAGGTTTTCATGAGCGATCAGATCGATAACAACAACGGCGCTGAAGCCGAATACGGCGCCGATTCCATCAAGGTTTTGAAGGGGTTGGATGCTGTCCGCAAACGCCCCGGAATGTATATCGGCGATACCGACGACGGTTCGGGCCTGCATCACATGGTCTATGAAGTGGTCGACAACGCCATCGACGAGGCGCTGGCCGGTCACGCCGATCTCGTCACCGTGACGCTCAACCCCGATGGTTCGGTCACCGTGATCGACAATGGCCGCGGAATTCCGACCGATATCCACACCGGAGAAGGCATTTCGGCGGCCGAAGTGATCATGACGCAGCTGCATGCCGGCGGCAAGTTCGACCAGAATTCCTACAAGGTCTCGGGCGGCCTGCATGGCGTCGGCGTCTCGGTGGTCAACGCGCTGTCGGCGTGGCTGAAGCTGAAAATCCGCCGCAACGGCCAGATCTTCGAGATGAGTTTCACGCATGGCAATGCCGACGCGCCGCTGAAGGCGACCGGCAGCTATGAGCAGGACAAGCAGCCGGGCACCTATGAGGGCCGCAGCGGCAGCCAGATCACCTTCTTCCCGTCGGCCGAGACCTTCACCATGGTCGAATTCGACTTTGGCACGCTGGAACACCGGCTGCGCGAGCTTGCCTTCCTCAATTCCGGCGTGCGCATCATTTTGACCGATGCCCGTCACGCCGACGTCGTGCGCCATGAACTGCACTATGATGGAGGCCTCGAGGAATTCGTCAAATATCTCGATCGGGTCAAGAAACCGCTGATCGACAAGCCGATCGCCATCCGGGCGGAGCGCGATGGGATCACCGTCGAAGTGGCGATGTGGTGGAACGACAGCTACCACGAGAACGTGCTGGCCTTCACCAACAACATCCCTCAGCGCGATGGCGGCACGCATCTGGCCGGCTTTCGCGGCGCGCTGACGCGCCAGATCACCGGCTATGGCGAATCCTCCGGCCTGACCAAGAAGGAAAAGGTCTCGCTGATCGGCGACGATTGCCGCGAAGGCCTGACGGCGGTGCTGTCGGTCAAGGTTCCAGATCCGAAATTCTCCTCGCAGACCAAGGACAAGCT
>NZ_RZQI01000093.1:0-11522 GCF_003998335.1 Mesorhizobium sp. M7A.F.Ca.CA.002.05.1.1
GCTTCCGCGACGAGGACCCGCGCGCCGATCGTCTCCCTGGTGAGTTCTACCAGCTCGACCTTGAAATGAGCTTCGTCGAGCAGGACGACGTGCTTTCGACCATGGAACCTGTCATGCGCGGGGTCTTCGAGACCTTCGCCAACGGCAAGCCGGTGACGCAGAATTTCCAACGCATCCCCTATAATGTGGCCATGCGCAAATACGGTTCCGACAAGCCGGACCTGCGCAACCCGATCGAAATGCAGGCCGTTTCCGACCATTTTCGCGATTCCGGCTTCAAGGTGTTCGCCAACATCCTGGCCAACGATCCGAAGGCCGAGGTGTGGGGCATTCCGGCAAAGACCGGCGGCAGCCGCGCCTTCTGCGACCGCATGAATTCCTGGGCGCAGGGCGAGGGCCAGCCGGGGCTGGGTTATATCTTCTGGCGCAAGGAGGGTGACAAGCTCGAAGGCGCCGGCCCACTCGCCAAGAACATCGGCGAGGAGCGCACAGAGGCGATCCGCCTTCAACTCGGCCTTGCCGACGGCGATGCGGCCTTTTTTGTCGCCGGGGATCCGAAGAAGTTCGTCTCCTTCGCGGGGGCTGCGCGCACCCGTGCCGGCGAGGAGCTGAACCTTGTCGACCGCGAGCGTTTCGAACTGTGCTGGATCGTCGACTTCCCGTTCTTCGAGTGGAACGAGGAAGAGAAGAAGATCGACTTCGCCCACAACCCGTTCTCGATGCCGCAAGGTGGCATCGATGCGCTGAATGGCGAGGACCTGCTCGGCATCAAGGCGTTCCAGTACGACATGGTCTGCAACGGGTTCGAGATCGCCAGCGGCGGTATCCGCAACCATCTGCCCGAAACCATGGTCAAGGCATTCGAGACGGTCGGGCTGGATCGCGCCACGGTCGAGGAGCGCTTCGGCGGCCTCTACCGCGCCTTCCAGTATGGCGCGCCGCCGCATGGCGGCATGGCCGCCGGTGTCGACCGCGTCGTCATGCTGCTGCTCGGCGCCAAGAACCTGCGTGAGATCACCATGTTCCCGATGAACCAGCAGGCCTACGATCTGTTGATGAACGCGCCTTCGGAAGCGAGCCCGCAGCAGCTTCGCGACCTGGCGCTGCGCGTTGCCGTGCCCAAGAAGGACTGACGGCGGCGTTGCAACTGCCCTTTCTCCCCGTCTCTATACGGGGAGAAATGTCCGGCAGGACAATGAGGGGCAGCGCGGATGCGGGCGATTGGCGAACGGCCGTTGCAGCTGACGCCTTCTGACAGGCAATCGGTTCGGCATGAATTGCAATTTGTAGGCGTCGGCGCTGCCCCTCATCCGCCTGCCGGCACCTTCTCCCCGTATAGTGACGGGGAGAAGGGAACTACTTCGATCAGTCTTCGTTGGCCTTGACGGTGACGCCGAGCGTCTTCGGCAGGTCGAGCGGGTTGGACATGGCGCCCGCCATGATCAGTGCGAACGGCACGGATGCCGGCGGCTCGGCCGAGATTTCGAGGCTCTTCGGATCATCGAGGAATTTGCTGACCGCGGCCGTAACCTGCGCCGTCAGTTCCGGATTGTTGAGCTGCGCCATGCCGAACGGCACGATCGCCTTGGCCTGGTTGGCGATGTCCTTGCCGGACATGCCTTGCTGCTTGCCGACATAGTCCAAAACCTTGTTGGTCAGCGAATCGTCGTCGAAGCGGATCGAGGCGCTGTTGAACGAAAGCTGCTGCAACAGGCCGAGCATGGCCATGCCTTGCGCCGAATTGTCGGCGCCTTCGGGCTGTGCAGCCATCTTCTTCTGCATTTCCTGCAGCGACTTGATAAAGTCCAGCGTGTAGCCGCCGAGATTGAAGGTCATGCCGAGCGTGCCGGCATTCTCGACCGAGATGTCGTATTTCGACAGTTCCATCTTGCCGTCCGTGGGCTGCCAGGTGCCGGCCATTTCGAGATTGCCCGCGATGTTCTGGTAGCCGAGCGCGTTGATGACTTCCTTGGACTTCGGATCGTCCACCAGCGTCAGGTCGGCGTTGAATTTCTCCGTGGTGGCGGTGAATTCCATCGCCTTGCCGTCCGCCGGCGGCGTGATCTCGATGGCAAGTCCATCCATCGAGAAGGCGGTCTTGTCGGCGACCTTGACGGTCATGTTCGAGAGTTCGGCTGACTTGTACATCATCAGCGAGCCGAGCGGGCCGGTGGCGCCGTCGGCCGGAACTGTCATGTCATGGATGACGAAGGGGCTGAGGTCGAGGGTGACGCCGTCCTTGCTGTGTGTGAAGGCAGCCGTCGATACGGTGGCGATGTCATAGCCGCCATTTGCCTCGGTCACACCTTCGAGTTTGACGTCGCCGATGGGAAGCGCTTCCTTCTCCGCCGCCGGTTTGATGGCAACGCCCTGCAGCACCATGCTGGTGTTGTCGCCGGTCACGCCAGTCCAGGTGATGTCGACACCTTGTGCGACAAGCGCGGCCTTCAGCCGGTCGGCCACTGCCGTATCCTGTGCGAGGGCCGCATTCAGCGGCAGCGTGAGCAAGAAGGTCGAAAGGGCTAATTTCCTAAGAGTTGAGCGTTTGATTGTCATCGCAAGGTCCCTGAGAGTGTCCTGAAATTGTTTTTTCAATTATTTGCGCCATCACCATTCCGTGACGAACTGGACCGGAAAAAGGCGTGTCCCGGCACATTGGTCAAAAATCGCGGTGAAAGGCAAACCCGATCCCACCGTCTTTGCGCAAACCGGTGAATTTGTCATGAAGAGCCGATAGCCGGATGTCGTCGCGCTTGGCCATAGAACCCGCATGTAACAGGCTGATGTTGGCCGACATCCCCCGGGGTGCGGTTTCGTGTTGCAGAAGGGCCGGTATCTCTGTCGGGCTCTTGCCGCGAATCACCCGCTCGGCTAGTCCGAGCCCATGGGAAAAAGGCTTTTGCCGCCTGAAAATGGCGGTGGCGATCATATCGAACCGGTCGATCTGAAGAAGGCGCTGGAAGAGCGCTATCTGGCCTATGCGCTGTCGACCATCATGCACCGGGCACTGCCCGATGTGCGCGACGGACTGAAGCCGGTCCATCGCCGCATCATGCACGCCATGCGCCTGCTGCGGCTCAACCCCGACCAGGGCTTTGCCAAATGCGCCCGCATCGTCGGCGAGGTGATGGGCAAGTTCCACCCGCATGGGGACCAGTCGATCTATGACGCGCTGGTGCGGTTGGCGCAGGATTTTTCGATGCGCTATCCCTTGGTCGACGGGCAGGGCAATTTCGGCAACATCGACGGTGATAACGCCGCCGCCATGCGCTACACCGAAGCGCGCATGACCGATGTGGCGACCGAACTCTTGTCCGGCATCACCGAGGATGCCGTCGATTATCGGCCGACCTACAATGAAGAAGACGAGGAGCCGGTGGTTTTGCCCGGCGCCTTTCCGAATCTGCTGGCCAACGGCTCGTCCGGCATCGCGGTGGGCATGGCGACATCGATCCCGCCCCACAACGCCGCCGAGCTTTGCGATGCCGCACTTCACCTGATCGAAAACCGGGACGCGCCGGTGGCGAAGCTGATGGAGTTTGTCCAGGGGCCGGATTTCCCGACCGGCGGCATCATCGTCGACAGCCGCGCCTCGATCCTCGAAGCCTATCAAACCGGCCGCGGTGGCTTTCGCGTGCGCTCGAAGTGGTTCCAGGAGGACCAGGGCAGGGGCACCTGGAGCATCGTCGTCACCGAAATACCCTACGGCGTGCAGAAGGCGCGGCTGATCGAGAAGATCGCCGAACTGCTGATGGCACGCAAGCTGCCGCTGCTCGAGGACATCAGGGACGAAAGCGCCGAGGACGTCCGCGTCGTGCTGGTGCCGAAGAGCCGTTCGGTCGATCCCGGCATCTTGATGGAATCGTTGTTCAAGCTGACCGAGCTCGAAAGCCGCTTCCCGCTCAACATGAACGTCCTGTCGCGCGGCAAGGTGCCCAACGTGCTGTCGCTGAAGGGCGTACTGCAGGAGTGGCTCGAGCATCGCCGCGAGGTTTTGATCCGCCGCTCGAAACATCGGCTTGGCGAGATCGAAAGACGGCTGGAGATACTTGCCGGCTATTTGATCGCCTACCTCAACATCGACGAGGTGATCAGGATCATCCGCGAGGAGGATGAGCCAAAGCAGGTGATGATGGCCCGCTGGTCGCTCACCGACACCCAGGCCGAAGCCATCCTCAATATGCGGTTGCGCGCTCTGCGCAAGCTTGAAGAATTCGAGATCCGCAAGGAATTCGACGGCCTGAGCGCGGAGAAGAAGCAGATCGAGGCACTGCTTGCTTCAAACGAGAAGCAGTGGGCGACGATCAAATGGGAAGTCACCAACATCCGCGACAAGTTCGGTCCGGAGACCGAACTCGGCAAGCGCCGCACCCAGTTCGCCGACGCGCCCGAGCATGATCTGGCCGACATCGCACACGCCATGATCGAGCGCGAGCCGGTCACGGTCGTCGTGTCGGAAAAGGGCTGGCTGCGGGCGATGAAGGGGCATCTGGCCGATCTCTCGACGCTGACCTTCAAGGAGGGCGACAGCCTCAAGCTCGCCTTCCATGCCCAGACCACCGACAAGGTGCTGGTCTTCACCACCGGCGGCAAATTCTACACCATCGGCGCCGACCGGCTGCCTGGCGGGCGCGGCCATGGCGAGCCGATCCGCATCATCGTCGATATGGACAATGACCAGGACATCGTCACCGCCTTCGTCCACGACCCGAAGCGCAAGCTGCTGCTGGCCTCGCACGACGCCAACGGTTTCATCGTGCCGGAGGAGGAAGTCGTCGCCAACACCCGCAAGGGCAAGCAGGTGATGAACGTCAAGGCGCCGGACGAAGCCAAGCGCTGCATCCCGGTCACCGGCGACCATCTCGCCATCGTCGGCGAGAATCGCAAGATGCTGGTGTTCGCGCTCGCCGAGATTCCGGAGATGGGCCGCGGCAAGGGCGTGCGGCTGCAGAAATACAAGGATGGCGGCCTTCTCGATCTCAAACCGTTCACGCTGGAGACCGGCCTCTCCTGGCAGGATTCGGCCGACCGCACCTTCACAAGGTCGCGCGAGGAACTGGCCGAGTGGATCGGTGCCCGTGCGTCGGCCGGACGGATGGTGCCGAAGGGATTCCCGAGGACGGGGAAATTTGGGTAGCGCTGCTAATCTCCCCTCGAGGGGGAGATGTCGCCAAAGGCGACAGAGGGGGTCGGCACGACTGGACGCGACCTCCTTCGCCGGCAGAGGAGGTTAGCGCTTCACGCGCGGCGACCCCCTCTGGCCTGCCGGCCATCTCCCCCTCGAGGGGGGAGATCCCCAATCATTTGGACTATCGTCACGATTGCTGCACTATATCAGTGCATAGACAGGAGGGGTGTTTGGGAGAGCCAGGCGTTTGAAGGAAGCAAAAATCCAGAAACCGGAACGGCAGCAACGCCTGTTCGGCCTGTCGACGCCGCTCAGGTCCGCCGTCATCCCGCCGCTGTCGGCGGCGCGCTGGCTGCTGGTGCTGATCGTCGCCGCCGGCGTTTATTTCTTCCACGGCTTCCTGTTTCCGGTGCTGGCGGCGCTCGTCATCGCTTTCGCAAGCTGGCCGCTTTACCGCCGCCTGCTTGTCGCGGTCAGTGGCAACCGCACCATCGCCGCGACCTTAGCCATCCTCTTTATCTTAGCCTTCCTGGTGATCCCGATCGCGCTCGCCGGCACCTATGCGATCAACGAGGTCCGCGAATGGGTCGCCTGGGCGATCGAGACCAACCGTCATGGCGCGGTGACACCGCACTGGATCGCCACCATGCCTGTCGTGGGCGAGTGGCTGAACCAGCAGTGGACGACCAATTTCGGCCATCCCGGCGGCATTGGTGAACTGATCCAGCTGGTCAGCGGCGCTAACATCGGCAGCATCTATCGCGGTGTGCTGGCCGCCGGCGGCAGCGCTTTCGGCTTGCTCCTGACATTGTTGTTCATGATGATCGCGTTGTTCTTCGCCTATCGCGACGGCGAGCATTTTGCCGGCCAGGTCGACCGTCTCGGCGAACGCATCCTGCCGACCAGATGGGAACGGATTTCGCGCGTCGTGCCCGCGACGATCTCGTCGACCGTGACCGGCATGACCGTGATCGCCATCGGCGAAGGCCTGGTGCTGGGCATCGCCTACTGGCTGGCCGGCGTGCCGTCGCCGGTCACGCTTGGCGCCTTGACCGGCGTCATGGCGCTGATCCCTGGCGGTGCGCCACTGTCGTTCACGCTGGTCTCGATCTATCTGGCCGCCAGCGGCTCGCCGATGGCCGGGCTGGCACTGTTCCTCTGGGGTGCGGTCGAACTGTTCATCGTCGACAAGACACTGCGCCCGAAGCTCGTCGGCGGGCCGATAAAACTGCCCTTCCTGCCGACGTTTTTCGGCCTGATCGGCGGCGTCAAGACCATGGGGTTTCTCGGTCTGTTCATCGGCCCGGTGCTGATGGCCCTGCTGGTCGCGATCTGGCGCGAATGGCTTCGCGAGGTGGAAATGGCCGATGAAGTCGTCCCGGGCTCGCCAGCCGAAATCGAAGCCGGTCCGCAAATCGAGGTCCTGCCGGAACCCGACGTGGCGAAGAAGGCCAGCGCCTGATCTCAACGCGCCTTAGACCGGATGTTGCACCGCAAGGTCGCCACGCCGCTTGCGTCCCTCGTGAAGCTGCCACAGCGAATGCGCGATCAGCGTGACGATCAGGATCGCGCCGCCGATCAGGCTGTTGCGCGTCGGTGTTTCGGCAAAGATCATCCACACCCAGACCGGCGCCAGCACGGTTTCGAGCAGGTAGAACATCGCCACTTCAGGGCCCGAAATGTATTTCGGCCCGGCGGCAAGGCAGAAGAACGCAATCGGCATGACGACGGCGCCGTTGAGGATGATCCACCAGGGCGCCTCCACCTGAAAGCCGGTGTTGGAGACCATGAACGCCGCCAGCCCGAAGGGCAGGACGACGCCGATCAGTGAGGTAAAGCCCATATCCTTGCCGCTGGCGCGCGAGATGGTGATGGCGCAGGCGATCAGGAAGGCCGAACACAACGCCATCAGGTCGCCGAACAGATGTCCGGTGCCAACGGAATCGCCGACGATGATGACGACGCCGACAATCATCATGGCCAATGCCGCAAGGGTCAGCGGCCGCGGCCGCTCCTTCAGGAACACCCATGAAAGCAGCGCGGCGAACATGGTTGTGAAGGCCAGGATGAACACCAGGTTGGCGGTCGAGGTGTTGTAGACGCCTGTGATGAACGCAATCGCGCCGAGCCCGTAGATCGCGGCAACGATCAGGCCCGACCAGCCAGGTATCAGCTGCGGCGCATTCTTGCTGAACGAGCGCCAGATGGTCCACATGATCAGTGCCGCGGCCAAGGTGCAGCCGGTGCGCAGCAGCAGGATTGTCCATGCCTCGCCGTGGGCGAGCCGGATCAGCGGGATGTCCACGGTCAGCGTCAGCCCGCCAAATGCGGTGAGCAGAAGTCCTTTGGTGTGAGTATCGTGAGACGACATGCAGCGACTTTCACAATGAATTCGGGAGAGGATGGCGGACCGGCGCAATCGCACGCTCTCCGCCAACCAGCGGAAAGACCAGCATCGTCTCGATTGAAAATGTTTAAGCCCGGACTTGGGAAAGAGTAATCAGCGCGCGACCGCTTCGTTGGTGTAGCGCTCCCAGCCCTTCGGGCCGAGATGCTCCTGCGGCATGAAGCGCATCTTATAATTCATCTTGCGCGAGCCGTTGACCCAGTAGCCGAGATAGACATGGGGCAGGCCCATCGCCCTGGCGCGGGCGATGTGGTCGAGGATCATGAACGTGCCGAGCGACCGTTCCTCGAAATCGGGATTGAAGTAGGAATAGACCATCGACAGGCCGTCGGCCATCTTGTCGGTGAGCGCCACCGCGATCAGCTCGCCCTGTCCCTTGCCGGTGATGAACGTGTCTGGTCCACGCCGCCGATACTCGATCACCTTGGTGTCGACATGGGTATCCTCGACCATCATCGCATAGTCGAGCACCGTCATGTCGGACATGCCGCCACGGCGGTGGCGGGCATCGAGATAGCTGCGGAACAGGGAATATTGTTCGGTCGAAGGCTCGGCATTGTGCATGTGGCCGACGAGATCGGAATTGTGCTGCAGCACGCGCTTCATGTTGCGGCTGGCGACGAATTCCTGGGCGAGGATGCGTACCGAAACGCAGGCGCGGCAGGTCTCGCAGGCCGGCCTGTAGGCGATGTTCTGCGAGCGCCGGAAGCCGCCTTGGGTCAAGAGGTCGTTCATCTCCGCCGCCTTGTCGCCAACCAGGTGCGTGAACACCTTGCGCTCGAACTGGCCGTCGAGATAGGGGCACGGCGACGGCGCGGTCAGGAAGAACTGCGGCGACTGGGTCGGATGCTGCGTCATCGAGCCTTGGAAACACTCCTTCGAATCGCTCTACCTTTGGCGCGGACGGCGAAAAATTCAACAGGATTATGTGGGCGTGGTCGACTCGACGCCTTCACATTTGTGCTCAATCGGTTGCGACTGCTCTTCAGAGGGCCGTTTCAGCGGTCCGTGCGGCTGACGACCGTGCCAAGCAAAAGATCGTGCAAGGTGCGCTTGCGGTCGGAAAACAGCGTCACCAGCAGGACGAGCGGCGACAGGATGACGTTGCCGGCCCAGAACAGCACCGAATGGACGACCGCGGTGAGGCCGTCGATCGGCCTGCCGTCGAGCCGGTCGAGCCGGATGCCCATCATCTTCATGCCCGTGGTGGCCTGGTCGGTGCTGCCCAGCGTGTTCCAGATGTAGAGGATGGCCACAGTCGGCAACAGGATACCGAACAGCATCCAGCCAAGCCCGAGGGTCAAAAGCCCGAGGAAGAACACCAGAATGGCAAACGGAATGGTAAGCAGCGCGACGATGACATAGTCGATCACGAAAGCCAGGATGCGCTTCGTGCGCACGCCGTCATAGGCCCTGACATCGTCGAGCCTGCTGGTGATGATTTCGCCGTCGAGAACGCGCGCGTTCATGTCATTTCCTCGTAACAAGGTCCGACATAGGGTGCGGACCGCTCAGCCATGAAATGGTGAAGGCCTGTGGCGGAATCAAGATCGGGCTTCTTGCGGTGCGCCGGCCTTCAAGGCGCCAGGCGCAATCTGAACCGGTTGAATTTGCGGCGCGGATAGCATTAGCTTGCTGCGGCGCAGCAAAAGCGCACATGGCAGGGGACGGGGCAATATGGACTACGACATGCTGGTCATCGGCAGCGGCCCTTCCGGTCGCCGGGCCGCGGTGCAGTCGGCCAAGCTCGGCAAATCGGTGCTGGTGGTCGATCGCGGCCGGCGTCTGGGCGGTGTCTCGGTGCATACCGGCACCATCCCGTCGAAAACGCTGCGCGAAACGGTGCTCAACCTTTCGGGTTGGCGTGAGCGCGGCTTCTACGGGCGCGGCTACCGGGTCAAGCAGGATATCTCGGTCGGCGATCTGGTCGAGCGCCTGCACAAGACGCTCGACCATGAGGTCGAGGTGCTGCAGCACCAGTTCATGCGCAACACGGTCAAGAGCGCCCGGGCTGCGGTGAAATTCCTTGGCCCCAACAAGGTCAGCCTGACCACCGACACCGGCGATTACAGCGAGGTCGGTTTTGCTAATGCGCTGATCGCGGTCGGCACCAGGCCGCACCGGCCGCGCGATGTGCCTTTCGACAAGACCCGAATCTTCGACAGCGACGAGATGCTGGAACTCGACCGCTTGCCGCGCACGCTGACGGTGATCGGCGCCGGCGTCATCGGGGTCGAATATGCAACGATCTTTTCCGCGCTCGACGTGCCGGTAACCTTGGTCGAGCCGCGCAACTCCATCCTCGATTTCGTCGACCGCGAGATCGTCGACGATTTCATCCACCAGATGCGCGATCGCGGCATGACCATCCGGCTGGGCAGCGCGGTGAAGGAAATCCGCTCCAAGCCTGATGCCGCCGAGGTGGAACTGGCCGATGGCCGCACCATTCGTTCAGAGGTCGTGCTCTACGCCGCCGGCCGCACCGGCAATGTCGGCAACCTGGGCCTCGATGTCGTGGGAATCGACGCCGACTCCAGAGGGCGCATCAAGGTCGATCCGCATACGTTCCAGACCAGCGTGCCGAACATCTACGCCGCCGGCGACGTCATCGGCTTTCCGAGCCTGGCCTCGACTTCGATGGAGCAGGGCAGGGTGGCGGCCTGCCATGCCTTCGGCGTGCCGTTGCCGCCGCCACCGGAAACATTCCCCTATGGCATCTATGCGGTGCCGGAAATCTCGACGGTCGGCCAGTCCGAGGAACAGGTGCGTGAAAGCGGTGCGGCCTATGAGATCGGCGTGGCGCGCTTTCGCGAGACCTCGCGCGGCCATATCATGGGCGTCAACACCGGCTTCCTGAAACTGTTGTTCTCGGTCGAAACGCGCCGTCTGCTCGGCGCGCACATCATCGGCGAGGGCGCCACCGAGCTCATCCACATCGGCCAGGCGGTGATCAATCTCGGCGGCACCGTCGACTTCTTCGTCAACAACACCTTCAACTATCCGACGCTCGCCGAAGCCTACAAGATTGCAGGGCTGGACGCCTGGAACAGGATGGGACGAGGGTAGGCCGGCTGGTCGTGGCGGCGAGCCTGTCAGCTTGCCTGCGCCACCGCCGCGGATCCCGACAGCCATTGTCTGACGATTGCGGCGTCGGCGCTGCCGAATTCATGACCTGATGGGACAATCCGGGCGTCGATCTCGGCGCCATGCTGGCTGAGCAATGTCACCAGAGCAGGGGCGAAGGGCGAATAGGTGAGATCCGCGGCGCCGGCGATCATCAGGACGCGCACCTTTGACAAATCCGTCGCCGGCACGTGATCGAGCACCGGCATCGGCCGCAGCAGCGCGGCGCGCTCGACGAGCTCCGGATGCAGCAGCATCAGGCTTGAAACCAGATTGGCGCCGTTCGAATAGCCGAGGAACGTCGCGCGTGAGAGATCGAGATGGTGGCGTGTGGCCGCGTCGGCGACGAAGCCCGCAAAGGCATCGGTCTCGGTGCGGATGCTGTGCTGTTCGAAGCGCGTCGGCGTGATGCGCGCGAACCAGCGGAAACCATCCTCCTGGACAATGCGGCCACGCACCGCGATCAGCTTGGCCCGCGGTGCGATCTCTCGTGCCAGCGGCACCAATGTCGTCTCGTCGACACCCGATCCATGCAGCAGGAAGAGACATTCGCCGGTTGAATCCGCCGGGCTGTAAAGCCGGTAGCTGAAGGCCAGATCACGCCGCTGCGCACCATCTTGTGAGGTCTCTTCGATCATCGCGCATCCTCTTGATTATATGAGGTTTCGCTCAATTTGCCGGCTTCAAAACGCAATATTTTCAAGCTCCGCGAAAGTTGATTGAACCGGGCGCATTACAGTCCGTTTCTCCGCCGATAACATTCCTTCGGGAGGAATCGAAGCGGTGCGCCGGGGGTCGCATTGCTCGGCATGAACAACCAGCTTTGAGGCCTTTTTGTCGATGACCACCCAGATTTCCCCGGAC
>NZ_RZQI01000941.1:0-2247 GCF_003998335.1 Mesorhizobium sp. M7A.F.Ca.CA.002.05.1.1
TCTTCGAGCTCAACGGCCAGCCGCGTCGTGTCAAGGTGCCCGACCGGGCGCATGGCGCGTCCGCCGCCAAGGCCCGCCGCAAGGCCGAACCCGGCAACGAGGCGCATGTCGGCGCACCGATGCCGGGCGTCGTCTCGGCGCTTTCGGTGGCTGCCGGCCAGGCTGTGAAGGCCGGTGACGTGCTGCTTTCCATCGAAGCGATGAAGATGGAGACGGCGCTGCATGCCGAGCGCGACGGCACGGTCGCCGAGGTGCTGGTCAAGGCAGGCGACCAGATCGATGCCAAGGATCTGCTGATCGCTTTCAATTAGAGTTCGCAAAACGGACTGGCTGTCGGCTTCTGGCGGCAGCCCCTTGTGGCTTGGTCGATAACGGCTTGACCCGCCGCCGCCGGTCGGGCATCGAACCGGCTCAAATTTTGCCGCAGTCGTCCGCGAGTCGCGGAGCCGATGCTTTTGGAGAAAAATATGGCCGACGATATCACCGATACCAGCCAGACTGTTGCCGCCGGCCAGCTGCGTGCCTTCATCGAGCGCATAGAGCGGCTCGAGGAAGAGAAGAAGACGATTTCCGACGACATCAAGGAAGTGTTCGCCGAGGCCAAGGGCACCGGCTTCGACACCAAGGCGATGCGCACGATCATCCGGCTGCGCAAGAAGGACCAGGCCGAGCGTCAGGAAGAGGAAACCATCCTCGATCTGTACAAGGCCGCACTCGGTATGGTGTAGAGACTGTCTGGAAATTCTACTCTGGCGGCCATCTGTTGGCGTTTTCTGCGCTTCCGGTGCTCGCGTACTTTAAGTACGCTCCGCTCCGGTTCTCGAAACCACCACCATATGACTCGCCAGAGCGAATTTCGAAACAGTCTCGGGCCGAGCATGATGCCGAAGCGAGCATCGAGCCATGAGCGAATTCGACTTCGGCGCCCGCCGCGCCTCTGAATTCCGCCAGCGCGGCTTCTGGACGCTGTTCGCCGAGCGGCATCCCGAAGAAAGGGCTCTGATGGCGAGGCGCGGACCCTGGTTCTGGCAGCGCGGGCTGCCCGACTTCGCCTTGGTTCTTTCCATGTATGTCGCGCCGGCGCAGAGCCAGGTCGGCGTCTTCTTCGGTCGCAACGAGAAGTTCGGCGCCACGCAGGCGTGGTCGCGGTTGAAGCCATTCCAGCCCGATATCGAGGCCAGGCTGAAGCTCAGGCCGGAACAGAGTTGCGAGGGTCTTGGCATCAATTCGATGTGGCGGGTGAACTGCTATGCCGAGGACAACTGGCCAGCCATGGCCGACTGGCTGGTGACCGAATGCTCGCGTATCGAGCGCGCGGTAACCGAAGTCCTGGGGCAGGGATAGACATCCGGTGTTGCCAGAAGGTATCGGCTCCTTTTTCCGCTCACGCTGGCAAGGCCAGGTGCCGCTCGACCGGCTGTTCTGGCGCGACCTTGTCCTCGTCGGCACCGCGGTCAGCATCGCCGCATCGGTGCTGGCGCTCGTTCTGCTCGGATTGAAGTTGCCGCTCGGGCTTGTGCTGGCAGTGCATTTCGCGTCGGTGCCCTACAGCCTGTTCCTAACCTTGGCGGTGTGGCGGACCACCGAAAAGATACCCGGTGCCAAGGCCTGGATGATGACGCTGGGCGCTACGCTGTGGCTGGTGGCGATGATCGTGGTCTGATCGTCTGCCCAGAGGGGGGCAACGGATACTTAAACGAAAAGGGCGACAGATGCCGCCCTTTCATAATAGTGTCGAACCCGGATGGCTCAGGCCGAAGGCTCGAATTTCAGCGCCACCCCGTTGATGCAATAGCGCAGGCCGGTCGGCGGCGGGCCGTCCTCGAAGACATGGCCGAGATGGCTGCCGCAGCGGGCGCAATGACATTCGGTGCGAACCATGCCGTAGCTGCGGTCGACGGTGTTTTCGACCGAGCCCGGCACCGGGTCGTTGAAGCTCGGCCAGCCGGTGCCGCTCTCGAACTTCAGCTTGGATTCGAACAAGGGCTGGTCGCAGCCGGCGCAGGAAAAGGTGCCGGCGCGCTTCTCGTAGAGCAAGGCGCAGCTTCCCGGCCGTTCGGTGCCGTGACCGCGCATGACGGCATACTGCTCCGGCGTCAGCCGGGCGCGCCATTCGGCGTCGGTGCGAGTTACAGGGTAGGTATGGGTGTCCATGTGATCTCCTCAGCCTTGCCGGCTCGTTGTTGATTGCAACCGGATATTCGCGTCAAGATAGGCATTTGTTACACGACTGCCCAGTGTCTGACG
>NZ_RZQI01000942.1:0-2246 GCF_003998335.1 Mesorhizobium sp. M7A.F.Ca.CA.002.05.1.1
CGGTTTCCGCATGCGCTACCACCGGGCCGGGTCCGGTCGAGCCGCCGCCACCAACCTATGTCGAGCCGCCTCTGGCCGATTATGTGACGATGTACGCCGCTGTCAGCGACGGCGGCTTCGACTTGCCGGCCATCCCCGTCGACAAGATCGATCCGCAGTTCCTGCGTCAGATCGTTCCCGACCCGACGGGACAGAAGCCGGGAACCATAGTCGTCGATACCACCGGCCACTTCCTTTATCTGGTTCGTCCAGGCGGTCAGGCGATACGCTACGGTGTCGGCCTTGGCCGTGCCGGCTTCGAATGGTCTGGCGACGCCGTCGTTCAGTGGAAGCAGAAATGGCCGAAGTGGACGCCGCCGGACGAAATGATCGCCCGTCAGCCGGAATTGAAGCCCTATAGCGCCGACAATGGCGGCATGCCCGGCGGCCTGAAGAACCCGCTCGGCGCACGCGCGCTCTATCTGTTCCAGGGCAATGTCGACACGCTCTATCGTCTGCACGGCTCGCCTGAGTGGCGGTCGATCGGCAAGTCGGTCTCGTCAGGCTGCGTGCGTCTGATGAACCAGGACATTATCGACCTCTATGATCGCGTGCCCTCGAAGACTCCGGTCGTCGTGACCAGCGACGCCAGCCAACCCATGGTGGCGACGGCCAACCGGCAGGCGATTCCGATCGACGCCGGCGTGCCGGACGGATCGGTGCTGCTTGGACCGGTCAAGGCGATCACCAATTCGATCTTCTGATCTGCGGGGGCGTGACGAGGTTTGCCCCCTGAGGAGCTTTAGCTGTTCCTCAGCGGGCGCCAATGTAGCAACCTTCATGGACCATGCAGAGATTGCCGTCGCGCCGTGCAGGACGTTCACACCCTGATCTCCCTGGGGAGCGCACTTTAGGGGAACGGGCTCACTTCAGTCCCAGATGCAAGGACAGTCGATTTGCAGCTCCTCGAAGGTGCTTTTCCGCAGCTTTGCGAGCCTCTTGTGGATTCCCCTCCGCGATCGCGTTGAATATGGCGATATGCTCTTCCTGAACTTGGGAGAGTAGGGCATTTCGCAGCGAACTGGCGCGAGCCTTTCGGATAAAATTCCGTACATGCGACTCCAGGAAATTGGACATTTCCTTGAAATGCGGATTGCCGCAGGCATCGACGATCTCTCTGTGAAAGGCCATATCCTCCTCAACGCCGGCTTCATCGTTGTCGAACGCCCGCTGGATGGCATGCAATTGCATTTCAATCGCCGCAAGCTGCTTTGCTGAGCGCCGTTCGGCAGCCAAAGCTGTTGCAGCCGATTCCACCGCCATCAGAAGCTCGATGATGTTTTCAACATCCAATGCATCGGTCAGATCAACACCGGCCAATCGAAACGCCATCTCCTTCGTCTCGATTACGAACGCCCCTAGACCCTGCCGGGTTGCAACGAGTCCATCGCGTTTGAGGATGCCGATTGCTTCCCTGACGATCGGCCGGCTCACACCATATTTTTCCGATAGCTCGTGCTCCGTTGGCAGCTTGTCGCCCTTGGCGTGTGCGCCCGAAGTGATGTCACTCCTGATCCTCGAGGCTACGGAATCGGCAAGTGAAGGTCCTCGTCTAACCTTTTCATCATAAACCATACGGTGCTCCAACCATCGTCGCTTTCGGACGGCACATCTAAGCCGTTGTGGCTCTGTTGTACCCACGCTGCCGCGAATTTTCTTTTGTCAGAGTAGCAGATTTAACTTGTCAGGCAACCTGGCAATATGGTTCATTGGCAACTGCGGCATGCGGTACCAACGCCTTGCTGGTGCGCGAACGCTGGGATGTCGTGTCGGCAACGGTCCGAAGCGTGAGAACGCTCAGTCGCTGAGGTGACCGGTCGGGTCTTCGCAAGAACGGATAGAGAAACGGGAGGAAGCGCATGAATATTTTTGATGATCCGCAACGGTTACGCCGGCTTGCACAAGAGGCCACCGAATACACCGATTTCAATCGCCGGACTCTTCTGAAGAGTGTGGGCGGTCTGATCGGCGGCGCAGCGCTTGCAAGCACATCGATACTTGCCAGCGCCGAGGAAATAACGCCGCCCGCTGCCGGCAAGAAGGTGCGCATTGGCGTCCCGCTGACCTACGGGCCGTTCAATCAGCCGTGGCGCCGTGGCTGCTGGCAGATCGTCAAGGCGGTGCTCGATGCCGGAGGCGAGGTCGTCACGATTCGCGGCGAGCCGACAAAGCCAAGCGGACAGTCCGCCGAGCGGGCGCTGCTCGAC
>NZ_RZQI01000943.1:0-2245 GCF_003998335.1 Mesorhizobium sp. M7A.F.Ca.CA.002.05.1.1
GATTTGATATGCCGCGAAAGGGCGATTTGGGCAGCGGCGGCGACGCGAGCCGTCGAGGAACTCGATCCGCTGCCCGTCGCTCTGTCGAGCCCCGATTGCCTGTTTCGTTCCTGGGCAATTGAGGCGCTCAACAAGGCAGGCCGGCCATGGCGATTGGCCTATGTCAGCCCGAGCCTCTCAGCCACGGAGGCAATTGTTGAACAGGGCCTGGCGGTCACCGTGGTCAAAGGCAGCATGCTTGCGCCTGGCCTGCGCGGCGTCCATCCAGGCCGCCATGTGCCGCCGCTGCCCGGGGCGGAGATTCGTCTTCACCGGGCGGAGACCTCTTCCGCCAACGCTTTACTGGTCGTCGATCACCTTGCCCATCGCCTCCGGCTGTCGGCGCTTGGCTCATAGAGGTGATGCTTTGACGGGCCGAGCGGGCCGACGGCGGAGCCGGCCCTTCATTTTGAACCCGTCGCGCATGTTGAGGCCGAGTAGCGTGATGTTCGTCGCGCCGGCGGCCAATTCGAGCGCCTGCACGGCGTAGAAGCTGGTGTCGAACTCGCTGGCTCTCGCCTTGGATGCGAGGAAGAGTGCGGAGGGGATGAGAACCAGGAGACCATTGGCGGCTATCCATGGCATGCGCTTGATCTTCCCATGGCATGCGCTTGATCTTCGCGCCGATCAGCCCGGCCTGCCGGCCCTTGGCCGCCGCAAAGCCCGAACCTCCCGCCGCCGCCAGCGCTGGAACGAGCAACAGGAAGCTCCACGGTATGGCCATCTTGACGGCGGCTATCGCCACCTGGGAGGCAAACATCTCACTGAGGACCGTCGACAGCCAGAGGCTTGCGATCGTCAGCATCGCGACCGTCCCGGCGACTGGGTGAATGACCTTGCTCATGGCTTTCCCACCATTCTTGCAACCGTTTAAGCCAGGCAGATGCCCGGCACCGCCACCTTTTGGAACAGATGCGGAGAGGCGACGGCCGAGGACGGATAGGCCGAGAGCTTCGCCCTGAACTCGGGATGCGAGAACGCGGCCCGGAAGTCAGCCATCGTTTCCCATATGGCATAATTGAAATAGGCCGGACTTTCGCCGATTGCGCGGTGAAGCTGGGTCGAGATGAAGCCGGGTTGCTGCTTCATGAAGACCGCATCATCCTGCCATGCATGGAGGAAGGTCTGCTCGTCGGCCTTGTCGAGCGTGAAGACGTTGACCAGCACGACGGAGGTAGCATCGATCGCGATCTGGCGGTCGATCGGGAAAGCGGGGTTCAGTGGGCGCATGAGCGACATCATAAGCTCCGTTAATTGGTGTTATGGTGCCAATCTGTTACCTTGATTACATATCTATTTGACAACATAATGTCAATAGCAATATAGGATGTCATATGCCTGATGCCAAGCGAACACCTGCCGGCAATGCCTTGACCGATCTCATTCTCGACCTGTTCAGGCTCAACAGCCGAATGCTCACATCGGGTGACAGGCTGGTCGCCGACCTCGGTTTGACGAGCGCCCGCTGGCAGGTTCTCGGCGCTGTCGTGACCGCCGAACGCCCTCAGCCGGTCGCGTGGCTGGCGCGCGATCTGGGAGCCAGCCGCCAGAATGTCCAACGGATCGTCAACGACCTGCATAGGGAAGGGCTCGTCGCCTTCGAGGCCAACCCGCATCATCAGCGTGCGCAGCTTGTCGTTTTGACTGACAAGGGAAGACAGACTTTCGATGCCGCGATGCATTTGCAGGCGCCCTGGATCGAAAACCTCGCGGATGGCCTGCTGGTCGAGGACATCAACACCACGCACAGGGTCATGACGGCGCTGCGGAAAAAACTGGAAGGCAACGATGAAGCTGAAGAGCAAGCCTGACGGTTGTGGCCCTGTGGCGGTTTCCTTCACAGGCTGAGCGCCGCGCTGATCCTCGCGCTGCCTCGCTCCGGCTACCGGGCGGCGAACACCATGGACACGGAAGTCCGCTTGCCTTGACAAATCCGGCCTCCCATGCGCTTTTCGCGCAAATTTTCAGGGCCGGGCCGCGATGCCTTGGCCGGCAACTAGAGCACCCCGGACTTTACCAATGACAATGCACCGTTACCGCAGCCATACCTGTGCCCAGTTGAGGAAGAGCGACGTCGGCTCGACCGTTCGCCTGTCGGGCTGGGTGCATCGCGTGCGCGATCATGGCGGTCTGCTCTTCATCGACCTGCGCGACAATTATGGCCTGACCCAGATCGTCGCTGATCCGGATTCTCCTGCCTTCAAGG
>NZ_RZQI01000944.1:0-2245 GCF_003998335.1 Mesorhizobium sp. M7A.F.Ca.CA.002.05.1.1
GCGCTCGACCGGGGCCGGTGGCGGCGGGGGTGGCGGCGCCTTCGGTGCTTCCGGCACGACGGGTGCGGCCACGACCGCCGGCTTCGGTGTGAAGACGGGGGCGGCAACAGGCTCCGGCTTGTCGCCGGGCATCGAGAACTTGCGCTTCTTGGTTTCGACGACGACCTGCTTGGTGCGGCCGTGCGAGAAGTTCTGGCGCACAGTGCCCTGCTCCATACCGGGGCGCTTCAGCGTCAAGGTCTTCTTCGGCGTCACACTCAGCGTATTGTCGTCACCCGATTTCGTATCGCTCATTCCATATCCTCTGCGGCATCATCTTCGTCAGCAACAGCCGCAAGCATTGCCAGATCGTCCGGGGAACCGCCCCGATACCGGTCGAGCGCAACCATGCGCTTCTGGACCGCCCTGCCCGCGTCTCCCGCGAGAACGGCAGCATGTATCACATTTGTACCCCCCAATGCCAAGCTCAACTCGACCTCGGAGAAAAGTTTGTAGGCAAGGATGGCGGGCCCGCCGAGATGGACTGTCGCCCGTCGCGCCTGGCTGATCTTGCGCACGCCGTCATCGGACGCCTCGGTCGCGTGGAGCACGAAAAGCGCCAATCCGCCGCGAACAGCACTTTCGACCTTGGTAGCACCAAGCGAAATTGCGCCTGCCTTACGGGCAAGACCAAGCATGCCCAGAGCGTGCCTGGAAAGCAGCCCGTCGATCATGCCGCCAAGATCGGGCGGCACGACCACCTGTGCCTTGAAGGCGCGGGCAAAGAGGTTCTTCGCCGCAGCCTTGTCGATATGTAGGCGGTCGGCGCTCACCCAGCAACCGCGGCCGGGCAGATTTCTCTTGATGTCGGGAACGACGGCCGAATCCGGGCCGACGACGAACCGGATCAGATCATCCGGTTCGGCTTGTTTGCGCGTAACGATGCAGGTGCGATCGTTCATCTCGTCCAGGGGCGGGTTCGGTGCGATGCGGTTTCACCTCACGCACCAACGGCTTCGTCAGCCGAGACTTCTTCGGCTGCAAGCTCGTCTTCGGTGATCCAGCCGGCCTTGAGGCGGGCGGCCAGAACCATCTGTTCGGCGTCCGCGCGGGTCACGCCATGATTGGCCAGCACGCCCGGATAGACCTTTGTCTCGCCGTCCTTGCGTTCCTTCCAGCCGGTCAGGTCGTCGGCGGCATAGCCGGCGAAATCCTCGATCGTCTTCACGCCGTCCTCGCCAAGCGTCACCATCATGGCGGTGGTGACGCCGGGGATTTCGCGCAACTCGTCCGAAACACCGAGCGCCTTGCGCTTGTCATCGTGCTCGGCCTCGATCTTCTCCAGATATTCGCGGGCGCGGGTCTGGATTTCCGAAGCGGTGTCCTCGTCGAAACCGTCGATCGAGGCGATCTCGCCGGAATCGACATACGCGACTTCCTCGACGCTGGTGAAGCCTTCGGAGGCCAGCACCTGGCCGACCATCTCGTCGACGTCGAGGGCTTCCATGAACAGCGACGAACGCTCGACGAATTCCTTCTGGCGACGCTCGGATTCTTCGGCCTCGGTGAGGATGTCGATATCCCAACCGGTCAGCTGCGAAGCCAGACGCACGTTCTGGCCGCGGCGGCCGATGGCCAGCGACAGCTGGTCGTCGGGAACCACGACTTCGATGCGCTCGGCATCCTCGTCGAGCACGACCTTGGCGACTTCCGCCGGCTGCAGCGCGTTGACGATGAAGGACGCCGCAGAAGGCGACCACGGAATGATGTCGATCTTCTCGCCCTGCAATTCGCCGACGACGGCCTGGACGCGGCTGCCGCGCATGCCGACGCAGGCGCCGACCGGATCGATCGAGCTGTCGCGCGAAATAACGGCGATTTTGGCGCGCGAACCCGGGTCGCGGGCGACCGATTTGATCTCGATGATGCCGTCATAGATTTCCGGCACTTCCATGGTGAACAGCTTGGCCATGAACTGCGGATGGGTACGCGACAGGAAGATCTGCGGGCCGCGCTGCTCGCGGCGCACATCGTAGACATAGGCGCGGACGCGGTCGCCATATTTGTAGTTTTCACGCGGGATCAGCTCATCGCGACGGATGATCGCTTCGCCGCGGCCGAGATCGACGATGACGTTGCCGTATTCGACGCGCTTGACGGTACCGTTGACGATCTCGCCGATGCGGTCCTTGTACTCGTCATACTGGCGGTCGCGTTCGGCCTCGCGGACCTTCTGCACGATGACCTGCTTGGCCGACCGGGCAGC
>NZ_RZQI01000945.1:0-2240 GCF_003998335.1 Mesorhizobium sp. M7A.F.Ca.CA.002.05.1.1
CTGCCCAGCTATCGCGGCGACATCATCAACGGCATCGAATTCGACCCGAAGTCGCGCATTCCGGATCCCGCTCGCCAGGAAATGGCGTACCGCCAGTCGGCGGCGACGCTCAACCTTTTGCGCGCCTTCGCGCAAGGCGGCTATGCCAGCCTGGAGAATGTGCACCGCTGGATGCTCGGCTTCGTCTCCGACAGTCCGCAGGGCGAGAAATATGAGTCTCTTGCCAACCGTATCACCGAGACGATGGACTTCATGAAGGCCGTCGGCATCACTTCGGAAACCAACTACGCGCTGCGCGAGACGGATTTCTACACCAGCCATGAGGCGCTGCTGCTCGGCTACGAGGAGGCACTGACGCGCGTCGATTCGACCTCCGGCGACTGGTACGCCACGTCAGGCCACATGATCTGGATCGGCGACCGCACCCGCCAGCCCGATCATGCGCATGTCGAATATTGCCGTGGGATCAAGAACCCGCTCGGGCTGAAATGCGGTCCTTCGCTGACGCCGGACGGCTTGCTGGAGCTGATCGACCTGCTCAATCCCGAGAACGAGCCCGGCCGGCTGACGCTGATCGCCCGCTTCGGTTCCGACAAGGTCGCCGACCATCTGCCGAAGCTGGTGCGCGCGGTGCAGAAGGAAGGCCGCTCCGTGGTGTGGTCGTCGGACCCGATGCACGGCAACACGATCGAGGCCGCCGGCTACAAGACGCGGCCGTTCGACCGCATTCTCAAGGAGGTCCAGACCTTCTTCGAGGTGCACCGCGCCGAAGGCACGCATCCGGGCGGCATCCATGTCGAAATGACCGGCAAGAACGTCACCGAATGCACCGGTGGCGCGCGCGCCATCACCGCCGAGGAATTGCAGGACCGCTACCACACCCATTGCGATCCGCGCCTTAACGCCGACCAGGCGATCGAACTGGCCTTCCTGGTCTCGGATCTGTTGAAGAAGAGCCACCCGGTGCAGCACAAGCAGGCGGTCAACGGCTGATTTTCGCGCAGTCCGAATAAGATCCACGAAAGGGCGTCCGAGAAATCGGGCGCCTTTCATGTCTGCGCTAGTCCAGTGTTCCCGGCACCAGCGGGCAGGGACTGTCAGTCCTTCTTGTAGAGCAGCCAGCTCTTGCCGGCCCGGCCTGCCATCGTCGAGTGCTTGGTGACCCGGTTGCGGCCGCTGACCTTGGAGCGATAGAGCGCCCGGTCGGCCTTGGTGTAGAGATCTTCGGGTCCTTCGGCTTCGGACGCCATGCAGATACCCATCGAGACGGTGACGGTGCCGTAATTCGTGCCGGTCTGGCTGCTGGTGAACGGCGTCTGCTCGATCAGGGCGCGAATGCGCTCCGCAACGTCATAGGTGGCGTCCTCGCTGGCGCCCTCGATGATCAGCGCGAACTCCTCGCCGCCGGTGCGGGCGACGAACATGTCGCCGCGAATGCTGGTCTGGAAAATATCGGCGATGCTCTGGATGATCTTGTCGCCGACCGGGTGGCCATAGCGGTCGTTGATATCCTTGAAGCGGTCGATGTCGACAAGAACCAGGGCGTTGAACAGGATACCCCTGTTGCTGTTGTAGATCCTGGTGATCTCCTTGTCGAAGGCGCGCCGATTCCAGATATGCGTCAAGGGATCGGTGTCAGCCAGGCGCTTGTACTCCTCAAGCTTCGACTTGACGCTTTCGAGTTCGGCCGTCTTGTCGCTGAGCGTCGAGGCCACCTGCCGGCCGTGATCGATCGTCGAATTGGTGGCAACCGCCATGGCGTTGGCGATCTTCTGCAGGAGATCCTGAGAGAGAAGGCTGCGTCCGCTGAGGCCGCTCGATGTCTCATCGAGGATCCTGCCGTATTTCTCGATGTGGCTGCGCTCGCTCCGCAGCAGCGAAGCAACCTCCTCGAGCTCCCTGGCAATGACGTCTCTGGCATGCTC
The DNA here is from genome assembly GCF_003998335.1 of Mesorhizobium sp. M7A.F.Ca.CA.002.05.1.1. Lineage (NCBI taxonomy): Bacteria > Pseudomonadati > Pseudomonadota > Alphaproteobacteria > Hyphomicrobiales > Phyllobacteriaceae > Mesorhizobium > Mesorhizobium sp. M7A.F.Ca.CA.002.05.1.1. The sequence continues at coordinate 1,926 of NZ_RZQI01000945.1, forward strand.
TACGATGCCAGGGCCATGGTTGTGGGCAAAGAAAGTGCGCCCGATCTGGTCCAGTTCATCCTGTGTCGGCCGGCTGGCCAGCGAAACGACGGCCAGGCTGAGTTCGCGATTGGTGCCGCTCAGGGCCTCATAGAAGATCTCGTAATTGCGCGGCAGGCCGAGCACGCCCAATTGGCGCATTGTCGCGACAACAGTGGCTGCGATGTCGGTGCTTCGTTCGGTCGGGACAGCTGCCGGCTGCATCTTGGTTCTTCCCCTCGGATCCTCCGCGGAATTCGCGGTTTCCCTTTGTCGCCGAGCCCTGGGGAATGCGAC
>NZ_RZQI01000946.1:0-2239 GCF_003998335.1 Mesorhizobium sp. M7A.F.Ca.CA.002.05.1.1
TTGCTCGATACGCTCGACGCCGACGGCGCCGTCATCGATGCCCGCCTGCTGGTGGTTGCAACCGGCCACGGCGAGGCGGTGCGGCGCGCCGTCGGCGTCGAGCGTATCGAGCAATCGAAGGCGCATTCACTGTCGATGGGATTCGACCTCGCCATCTCCCCGCGTGATTTCGGTCATCAGTCCGTCACCTGCTACAGCAGGCGGGCTGCCGACCGTATCGCCTACATCAGCATCTTTCCCCTCGGCGACAAGATGCGGGCGAACATGTTCGGCTATCGGCAAGTGGCCGAGCCGTGGACGCGGGCGTTTCGCCAGGAACCGCAAAAGATGCTCTGCGAGCTGATGCCCGAAATAGCGGCGCGATGCGGCAACTTCGAAGTCGCAAGTCCTGTCGAGGTCAGGCAGATCAGCCTGAGCACCACGCAAGGCCATCGCCGCGACGGGGTCATCTTCATCGGCGATGCTTTCTGTACCACGTGTCCAACACCGGGCGTCGGCATCGGCCGGGTGATGACCGACGTCGATCAGCTCCATTCGGTTCACATTCCGCAATGGCTCGAAACACCAGGCATGGCGGCTGACAAGATCAACGCCTTCTATGACGACCCGGTCAAGGTGGCTGCCGATGAGGATGGCATGCGGGTGAGTTACTATGCCAAGTCGATCACCGCCGGCACCGGACTGGAATGGCGCGCAAGGCGCTTGCGCAACAACACCGCGCGCCGGCTGATGATCATCGGCCGCAAGGTCCGGCATTTGGGACAGCGGCGGGTGCCCATGGCCAATATGCAATAGGGCGCGACCAGTCGCGCCCTATCGATTGCCAATATTGATTGCCTTATAAGGCGAATGCGTCAGACGCCAACCGCTCAGGTTGCCGTCGACGGAGGTGCCGATGGGGTAGTCTGGGCCGTGACGCCCGAAAGCCTGTCGCGCTTCTGCAAGGTTGGTTTCTCGTATTTCTTCACTGTAAAGTGCCCTCCAAATTGGTACGGCGCCAGCAGAACCAATTCCCTGCCCCGTGTCAATTGCGTCATTACTGGTTCTTACGTCGTCTCCTCGCCATCGTAGTCAAACGATTCTTCACTGTTGCATTGCCGGCACATATCGGCTCCAACAGGACACCTCATCCCAGCGCCAATCCCGCTCTACTCGCCTCCCCGCGCGATGTTGTAAATCGTTTCATCCAGGGTATTTTGGCCATCGGAACAGAGGGAATAGTCATGTCCAACAGCGCCTTGCCGCTGGTTATCAGTGCGCCGGAACCACGCACGCTGGAGCTGATCTTCACAGCCCGGCAGCTGGCGCGGCTCAAGGCGCACTATCGCATTGTCGAGACGACCGCTGACGGCGTCGCGAAACTGCCGGCCGACGTGCTGGCCGAGGCGCGCTACATCATCGGCCAGCCGCCCATATCGCCCGAAACGCTCGACCGGATGAAGGCGCTGCGCTGCGTCTTCAATGTCGAGACCAACCTCATCAACAACATGCCCTACGAGACCTTGTTCGCGCGCGGTATCCATGTCGTCACCACCGGCCTGGTGTTCGCCGAGCCGGTCGCAGAGCTTGGCCTTGCCATGGCGCTCAACCTCGCCCGCGACATCGTCGATGCCGACCTCGCCTTCCGCCAGGGACAGGAACTGTGGGGCGGCGACGGCAACCAGACGGCGCGGCTCCTGTCCGGCGCGGATGTCGGGATCATCGGTTTCGGCGATCTCGGCCGGGCGCTGAACCGGCTGCTGTCGGGCTTCCGCACCCGCACCAAAGTCTTCGATCCCTGGCTGCCGCCATCGATCCTCATCGACAATGGCGTCGAGCCGGCCTCTCTCGACGAGGTGCTGTCGACCAGCGACTTCATCTTCGTCGTTGCCTCGGTGACCAGCGAGAACCAGGGTTTTCTCGGTGCCGAGGCCTTTGCCGGCATGCGCAAGGGCGCCGCCTTCATCCTGCTCAGCCGCGCCGGCGTGGTGGACTTCCCGGCGCTGATGGCGGCGGTGAAGAGCGGCCACATCGTCGCCGCCAGCGACGTTTTCCCCGAAGAACCGCTGGCGCGGGACCATCCGGTGCGCACCCTGCCCGGCTTTCTGCGCTCGGCTCACCGTGCCGGCGCGCTCGACATCGCCTTCAAGCGCATGGGCGATATGGTGCTGGAGGACATGGACCTGATCGACCGCGGCCTGCCGCCGCTGCGCTCCAAGCGCGCCGAGCGCGAGACGGTTTCGCGCATGCGTTCCAAGCC
>NZ_RZQI01000947.1:0-2237 GCF_003998335.1 Mesorhizobium sp. M7A.F.Ca.CA.002.05.1.1
CGCGCACCCCCGACCATCACGGCCTGAGCGGCCCAGGGCCGTACCCCCACCTCATCGCTATTCCTGTTCGCGTCGTGATCGTGCGGCGGCTGTCGGCCGCGCAGCGGTCGCGCGGCGCGTCATTTCCGGATTTTTTCAATGCAACAACGCATCAAGACCTTCAAAACCCTGTCGCGCGCGGCCTCGGCTGCCGCGTTCCTCTGCGTCCAGGCGCTCATCTGCATCGGAACCGTCTATTGGGCGGTTGCCGAGACGCTCGGCCTGTCGGCGATGGCGGCCCTTGTTCTCGGCGGCATCTTCGCCGTGCCGACGGTATTTGTACTGATCACCGCCAGTCGCATGGCCTTCGACGCGGAGACGGATCCGGCGAACCAGTGAGCATATGTCACCCCAGGACAGATCTCGGGTGCGCGATTTGTTTGGCGCGACATGGCGGCCCGCGACCCAAGTGACGACACATTTCTGGGCCAGAAGCCGGTCAAAGCAACTTTTGACGACGAACGGCGTTGCCTCGGCGATGCCGTTCGGGAGACAGGAAATGGATAGACTGCAATTCGAGGTGCCTGTGCGCATAGCGCCTGGACCCGGTCTGCCAGTCGAGGAAATCTATGGCGTCGAACAGGCGCTCGATTTTCTCCAGGACTGGCCTGCGCGCCGTCAGGGCCCGATCTATCAGAAAGCGTTCAACGCCTGCTTCGGCGCCACGGTGGACGTGGTCAAGACCGAGGATGCCTGCCGGGCGTTCATGGCGTTTTGCCGCGCCAGTGGACTGATGGCCAGGGACATGATGACGCCGCGCAAGCGCGGCGGTGAGGCGAGGGCGCTCCAGGCCTGAGGGCTGTGCCCTGTTCGTTGCCCGATTAAAACACCGGCGATCGTATTTGAACGCACGCGGCAATGTCGTGAGCGCGCCGTTGCGCGCGTTTCGTCCCGACGACAGCACCGCACCAAGGTCCGCCCTGTTAAGCTTCCGTTTCCATCTTCCCGGCTACGCCTTTGCTTGTTGGCAATGGTTGATTCGTTGCGTCAGTCTCATGGTTTGGAAGATGTCCCCAGAAAAAGTCCGTGCATTCCCGATCGACCGTCAGGTATTCTTGGTCAGGGAGGTTGCCGCCAAGCTCGGCAATCTGCATGGCGAGACCGCCACCTCGTTCTGGAGAGCCAAGGCGTCGGAGTTGCTCGATCTTGTGGTCGGCTCCGGCAGGGACAGAACAGCAGCCAGCGATGAAGTGCGCAGGTTTTTCCTGGCCGTGCAGCGAGAGATGTTGGCTGATACGGTCGCGGAGTCGATGCCAATTCTTTCCGCTTGAAGCAAATCCTGAACCTCCATCCTCCACACATGGAACAGTAATTTGTAAATACGTTTACTCCGGTGTGTTTTTCGGAGACCCGGTCGTTGTTCGCGCGGTCTCGGCTGCGAATCCGGCAATTTCCCGCCGGCCTTGAGGGGCGGCCCACTCTGAGACATCGACGCGCTTGCGCGTTGGTCAGCCAGCGAAACACTTCTTTTTTGAAGCCAATGGACCACTGCTCAAAAATGCAACGAACTTTTTAGCCATTCGTTCATTTATGCGTGCTTTCTAATTTAAACCATGGCCTTGAGTAGCTTCACCCGTGTTCGGCTTGTAATGGACGCCATGCGCCGGAGCACGGGCGCAAACGTCGCTACCATTTTTGCTCTGACCTTGCCGGTCGTTGTCGGCGCTGCGGGCTTCGGCGTCGAGACCTCCTATTGGTACTACAACAGCCTGAGGTTACAGGCGACGGCCGATGCAGCCGCCTATGCCGGTGCGCTCGAACAGATCTCGGGTTCCGACAAGCCGACGATCGTCGCGGCCGCGACCCAGTCCGCGGCGTCGAACGGACTGGGCTCGGGCACGATCGTCGTCAACACGCCGCCGGCCTCCGGCCCGAATACGGCGAAAAAAGCGGTCGAGGTGATCGTCGGCCAGCAGCTCGACCGGATGTTCACCCTGATCTTCACGCAAGACAAGGTCCCCGAACAGGCAAGGGCGGTGGCCGTCATTACCGATGCTTCGAGTGCTTGCATGCTCGCGCTCGATCCGTCCGCTTCGCAGGCGGCGCTGTTTTCCGGCAGCACCAGCGTCAAGCTCAACGGCTGCTCGGTCATGTCCAATTCGATCGCCTCGGACGCCATCAAGGTTCAGGGCTCGGCCGGCCTGCAGGCCGATTGCCTGATATCGGCAGGCGGTGTCTCTCTCAGCAACCCCGTCACC
>NZ_RZQI01000948.1:0-2235 GCF_003998335.1 Mesorhizobium sp. M7A.F.Ca.CA.002.05.1.1
TCCCGGTTCATATCTGCCGAAACCTGCAGGAATTCGGTGTCCGGAAAGCCTGTGGCCGAGGTGTACGGCACGGGAAGTGTTTCGGCATGGATGCCGACCAGATGGCTCTGGAACCGGGTGGCGAGCGGAATGGCGCAGTCGAGCACGCGCTCGGCGTCCTGCTCGTTCTGCAGAATGGCGACGATGGTTTTGAATCGCATGACAATCCCTCGATTTACGAGCTGGCGAACTCGTGCCGGGGAAACGTTGCAGCGTCGTGCTTTGTTCCGGTCTGGACCAGATCAGCCGGGATTGCTGGCGAAGCCGGCGACCATCGCCTCGACGTCGGCGCGGGCGGCGTCCAGCGCCTCCTGGCTGCGGGCACGCACGACCAGCTCGGTCCAGAACTTGCCGTCGCCATATTTCGGGTAGGAGCCGATGATCGTATCGGGATGCGCTTTCTGGATATCACCCAACGGCCCGCCGATGAGGCCTTCGCCGAACGGGCAGGGCACGGTCGCCGAAAGCATCTTCGTGCCGGCCTTCAGCGTCGGCACGACATTGTCGAGCATGGCCTGGAAAATCGATGGCACGCCGGCCATGACGTGGACGTTGCCGATGCGGAAGCCAGGTGCGACCGACACCGGATTGTCGATGAGATCGGCGCCGCGCGGCATCCGCGCCATGCGCTTGCGGGCCTGCGTATATTCGATGCCACGCGCGGCATAGCTTGCTTCCAGCATCGCATAGGCCCGGGCATCGTATTCGCAAGGCACGCCAAAAGCCTTGGATATGGAATCGGCCGTGATGTCGTCATGCGTCGGACCGATGCCGCCGGTGGTGAACACATAGGTGTAACGGCTGCGCACGGCATTCACCGCGGCGATGATCTCGTCTTCCTCGTCAGGGACGACACGCACTTCCTTCAGGTCGATGCCGATCGCCGTCATGATGTCGGCGAGATGGCCGATGTTCTTGTCCTTGGTTCGGCCGGACAGAATCTCATCGCCAATGACGAGCATGGCGGCGGTCACGATTTCAGGCATGGAAGGCTCCGGCAAGGCGTGTGGCCTGGGAAGGCGAGTGATCTGAGATAGCGCGGCGCGACGGTAGCCGCAATGTCATCTTCGCGCCGCCAAGGCGAGCCGATGACGTCAAGGATCTAGGTTCGAACCGTTCGAGGGAATAGGGCACATGCAGCAATTCGTCGTCCCGGAGCGAACCGCCGCGTTCATCGAGCGCATCGCCGGCCGGGCTTTGCTGGTCAGGGGCCTCACCTGAGCCTCACGACAATTTCAAGGAACCATTCGGCTGACTACCGGGTTTTATGAGTGTCGCACCAAGGCGGCTAAGATACGGAGTGATTCAATGGTTACAAAAATTCTCGCAGCATCTGTTCTGACGATCGGTCTCGCAACATCGGCGATGGCGCAGTCACTGGACGACAGGTATTCCAACAATCGCGACTGGTGGCTATTCGGCAACAACGATCAGACAACTGTCGATCCCTATACCACGGGAAGCATCAGTGACGGCTCCGGGTTGAACACCCAAGGCAATACCGGCGCGATAGGCCCATGTGCCCACAACACGCCAGGCCCGGACGCTAACGCTGGGCAAAACGTCAACGATCAGTATTGCGGCAAATAGCCAGAACGCGATTTCCGAAAAGCGGATACCGATTTTCTGGAAAGCCATGTTCAAGGGCTAGTCCGCAAGGCCAATCGCTGGCCGCTGGCGCGTCCTCTCTCGGACGGCGCTGCGGTCGGCGCCTGCCGGACCGCTCAACATCAACGGCGAAAGCGAATTAATCTGACACTTCTGTCTGCGGCCGGTCGCGGCCGTCGGCCAGTTCTTCGTGCCATTTGCCTTCGGCGTCCTCATACTGGATGCCGTCGGTCGCTCCGGCGACCTGCTGCTCGGCCGAGGCGATTTCGGCCGCACGCAATGCGTCCTGATGCGTGGGGAACGTCTCGGAAAAGGTCGCTCCGACCTTGTAGGCCCAGCCGCCGTCATGTTCGACGATCTTGTAAGTCAGCTTCGCCATGGAAAACCTCCGGTTGAAAGGTCCGTCTGCTCAATGCAGCCGGTCGTCGGGCAGTCTGTCGTCGGGCACCAGCACCTCCGATTCCTTGGCGGCTTCAATCAGCGCCCGGCGCGCATCCGCTGTCGAACGATAACCTTCCAGCACTTTGAGGCAAGTGTCGAGGGCATCACGATGGCGCGGGCCGCGATTGAGCGGCCACACCGTCATCA
>NZ_RZQI01000949.1:0-2233 GCF_003998335.1 Mesorhizobium sp. M7A.F.Ca.CA.002.05.1.1
ATGTAGAAGGACATCATGTCGTCGTCGGCGACTTTCGCATAGGCCTCCATGCCTTGATAGAAGGCAAAGCAGTGCGGGCCCGCCATGCGCTCGACGCCGTGCTTCTCGCAGATGCGGTCGAGCAGGCCGCCGGTGCCGCAGTCGGCATAGCCGACGAAGATGTTGCTGTAGCCTTCGGCCTTGGCCTTTTCGATTGCCTTGTCCATGGCCGGGGCGATGCGGTCCGGATAGAAATGGAATTCTGCCGGCAGGCAGGTCAGGTCGAGGTGATCCAGTCCGAGCTGTTCCTTGACGGCCAGAATTTCGCGCGCAATCATCCCACAGGCGATAACGAGCAGCTTGTCGTCTTGATTCGGTTTCGTTTTTTGCGTCTTGGCCATGGAACCCGTCGAGCCGGCCTTCGTTGCTGTAGCGCTAATTTATCTATTGAGGGAGACACCGTCCATGAAACTGCTACGCATCACGCCAATTGCCATCTTGACCTGCGCCCTGGCCCTCACGGCTTGTGCGAACACCGTCCGAGGCGTCGGCAAGGACGTCAAATCAACCGCCAATGCGGTCGAGGACACCGTCAACAATCCCTGATCCGCGCCCGTACTTCTTCATCTGGGAACAAAAAAGCCGCGCTGCAAGGCGCGGCTTCCTGTTGTCCGGCCGAAATGACCAATCAGGCCGAAGCGCGCACATTGTGCTTGCGCTTCATGAAGTCCTTGGCGGTCTCGACCGCCACTGCCGCGTCGCGGCAATAGGCATCGGCGCCGACGGCCTTGCCGAATTCCTCGTTCAGCGGCGCGCCGCCGACCAGCACGACATAATCGTCGCGGATGCCCTTTTCCTTCATCGTGTCGATGACGACCTTCATATAGGGCATGGTCGTGGTCAGCAGTGCCGACATGCCGATGATGTCGGGCTGGTGCTGTTCGATCGCATCGAGATATTTCTCGACCGCATTGTTGATGCCGAGATCGATGACGTCGAAACCAGCACCTTCCATCATCATGCCGACGAGGTTCTTGCCGATGTCGTGGATGTCGCCCTTGACGGTGCCGATGACCATCTTGCCCTGCTTCGGCGCGCCGGTGGCGGCGAGCAGCGGACGCAGGATGAACATGCCGGCCTTCATCGCATTGGCCGACAGCAGCACTTCGGGAACGAACAGGATGCCGTCGCGAAAATCCTCGCCGACGATGCGCATGCCTTCGACCAGCGCTTCCGTCAGCACCTTGTAGGGCACCCAGCCGCGCTCGAGCAGGATGTTGGTGCCTTCCTCGATCTCTTCCTTCAGCCCGTCATAGAGATCGTCGTGCATCTGCTGCACCAACTCGTCGTCGGAAAGTTCGGAAAGGATGATCTCGTCGTCGGACATTTGTATCGAGCTCCTGCCGGCATCGCGACCATGTCGCAAGGCACACATCTTCGCGTTCATACCTAACCCGCTGAGGGCATGTATCCATAGCTGATTTGCGACTTCCCGCAAAAGGAAAGCGACCGTAACTCTCTTGGAATTCTTGTCGATTTTGCGACAGGCGTTGGCGCTGGCGGGCCGTTTCGAATAGGGTGCATGGCTACGATCTGGCAAGAAGCGGCGAGGCAGCCGCTATGGATTCCAGACAAGAACAGTTTCAGGGAAGAACCACCATGAGCGAACACGCGGCAGTCGATCAGGAAGCGTCAAACGCGCGACGTGGGCGTGGCGCCAGTGGCGGGGCAGCAGCCCGGCGGGCAGCACGTTCAGGCGGTGGCCCGGGCACGCAGCTCACCTACATCAAGCGCAAGATCAACGTTTATGAGGTGCTGGACGAGGAAGGCCTGGCGCTGATCGAGAAGAACACCGATACGGTGCTCGAGGAGATCGGCATCATCTTCCGCGACGACGCGGAGGCGTTGCAACTGTGGAAAGAGGCCGGCGCCGACGTCAAGGGCGAGCGCGTGCACTTTCCGAAGGGGCTGTGCCGTTCGCTGCTCAAGACCGCGCCGTCCGTCTACACCCAGCACGCCCGCAATTCCGAGCGTTCGGTGCAGATCGGCGGCAATGCCACCGTTTTCGCGCCGGTCTACGGTCCGCCCTTCGTGCGTGACCTCGATGGCGTCAGGCGTTACGCGACGATCGAGGATTTCCAGAATTTCGTGAAGCTCGCCTATATGGCGCAGTCGATCCACCATTCGGGTGGCACGGTGTGCGAGCCGGTCGATGTGCCGGTCAACAAGCGCCACCTCGACATGATCTACAGCC
>NZ_RZQI01000950.1:0-2231 GCF_003998335.1 Mesorhizobium sp. M7A.F.Ca.CA.002.05.1.1
GGTGCTTTCCGGCGAGGAGCGCGAGCGCCTCGATGCGGTCAGCCGGCCGCCCTTGCTCTATCCCTACTGGCACCAGCAGCTGACGGCAAAGGACCGTTTTGGTGCTGCAGATCTGGTGATTGACCGAAGCGGCATCTGATCGGCAAATCGATGGCGATAGGTATTGGCCGCCGCAATGATGGACCTGGCCCCTTCATTGCGACGCGCATCTTGCAAGCCTGGCCATCATCGACGCACTATCGCTTCAGCTGTTGTGTTTGACGGCTAATGCTCCTAGGCAGGACCAGAGCCGCGAGGCAGTGAAAAGGAGCCAATATGGCGCGACCACCAAACTACGATCAGGAACGCAAGGAACGCGACCGCCAGAAGGCGGCCAAGAAGGCCGAGAAGCTGGCAGCAAAGGTTGCAGCGAGGGAACGTTCGAAGCCCGAAGACGAGACTGAAGCCGAAACCGAAACGGCAAAGTGACGGCAAACGGCCCGCAGATGCGGGCCGTGCCTCAATCCAGATTGCCGCCCCAAATGTCGGCTTGTGTCAGGCGGGCGCCTTGTCGCTGACGAACACGTCCACTTCGCGTGCTGCCGCGATGAAGGCACGCCTGGCGTTCATCGCCGGCTTGTCGCCGGCGAGTGCGTCATGGCAGGCCTGCAGGGCCGCGCGATGCTTGGGGCTGCGCTTGCCGGGCCAGCTGTTGAGGAGGTAGTCGGAAGCCTCACGCGCCGTGCGCAAGAGCTGAGTGCTTCCCGCCGCGACTGACTTCACAGTCACAGGTGTTTCAAATCGGTTGTTTTCCATGGCCGCTCCTTACGCCATCGGCGTCTGCGAAGCGAGGCGAAAGTGCGCATACGTCCAGACGCCGCTTTGCGCCCCTTCATCCACCTTTAAGCAGCAACGACGGCAAAGCCTCTGGCGCGAAGACCGCGCCGATCGTTGGCCAGCGACGTCACCAGCCGGTCGCGGCTGCCGACGATGTGGCCTGACAGCAGGCGCGCGGCTTCATCGGCGTCGCCAAGGCGTGCCGACGCCAGTATGGCGCGATGTTCGGCCCAGGCGCGGCTGAGGGCCGCTTCGTCGCGGACCTCCAGCCAACGCGCCCGCGACAGGCGCGTCATGGCATCGCGCACCGCCCGGAACAGGAATTCATTGCCCGACAGACGCGCCAGTTCGATGTGAAAATCCATGCCGACGCGATGCCATTCCTCGCGCGGCGTGTCGTTGTCGCAGGACTCGAGCATCGCCTCGATGACATCGAGGGCGCTCCGGTCCGCCAGGCTGCATGTCAGGCGAAGCGCCGCAACCTCGACCGCTTCCCTGTAGACGGCGATCTGCTCGAGTTCAGCCAGATTGATCGGCGACACCGTCCAGCCACGTCCGTCCCTGCCGACCAGGCCCTCGGTCTCGAGCCGCAGAAGTGCTGCCCTGACCGGGGTTCGCGACGCGCCGAAGCGGCTCTCGATCCAGCGCTCCGTCAGCTTCTCGCCGGGACCGATCTCGAGGCCCAGGATCATTTGCCGAAGCTGTTTTTCGACGCTCTGCATCTGCGACATTGTCGTTTCCATTTTCTGATCGTTGCTGGCGATCGTCTTGCCGGCCGCCTTTTCCGATCACGTTTGAGACGGTCGCATTGACAGCGGTCAAGCTTGCGTCCATCAGGGGCACCATCTTGGTATCCCAAATTGGTATCCGCAGCAAGCATCGATAAGAGTTGCTGGGACAGGACATATGACATGCAGCAGCAGAACACGCCCCCGGCGACCGACAGCACCTACAACATCCACTGGCGGCGCAATCTGTTCGTGTGCGTTGCCGGATCGTTTTCGACGCTTGTCGCCATGACGCTGCTTTTGCCGTTCCTGCCGCTCTATATCGAGCAGCTCGGCGCCGAGGGCCACGCGGCGATCGTGCAATGGTCGGGGATAGCCTATGGCGCGACGTTCTTCGCGGCGGCGCTGGTGGCGCCGCTCTGGGGACGTCTCGGCGACCGCTACGGCCGCAAGGTGATGCTGGTTCGCGCCAGCTTCGGCATGGCCATATGCATGTCGCTGACCGGCATGGTGCAGACGGTCTGGCAACTGGTGCTGCTGCGGCTGCTGATCGGGTTTGCCGGTGGCTATTCCTCGGGATCGACCATCCTCGTTGCCATGCAGACGCCGAAGGAACGCTCCGGCTGGGCGCTGGGCCTGCTGTCGGCCGGCATCACGGGTGGGGCTCTGGTCGGCCCACTGGTGGGC
>NZ_RZQI01000094.1:0-11390 GCF_003998335.1 Mesorhizobium sp. M7A.F.Ca.CA.002.05.1.1
GCCCTGGTGCTGGCGCTGGCCCGCGCCGCCGGACCCGGCGGCATGGTCGGCGGCCAGAAGCTCGACCTCGAAGCCGAACAGACGCCGCCGGACGAGGCCGGCATCATCCGGCTGCAGGCGATGAAGACTGGCGCTCTGATCCGTTTCGCCTGCGAGGCAGGTGCCCTCATCGCCGGCGCCCCGGCCGATGACCGCGAGCGGCTGGCCGAATTCGGCTCGGCGATCGGTCTTGCCTTCCAGCTTGCCGACGACCTGCTCGATTTGACCGCCGATGCCAGCCAGATGGGCAAGGCAACCGGCAAGGACGCCGCCGCCGGCAAGGCGACGCTGGTGGCCTTGCATGGTGCGAATTGGGCTCGCAACCAGTTGCACGGCCTCGTCGAGCAGGCGCATGCACTGCTTGATCCTTATGGCGACGACGCCCAGTTGCTGAAAGAAGCGGCAACGTTCGTGGCGACCCGCACCAGTTGAGGTTGGCGCCAGCCGAGATATCGAGCTGACTAAAGTTCGCTCATCCTCCGCCGGCCAATTCAGAAATAGAACTTGAGCGGAAGCCTGCCGAGGCAGAGGATCGACATCGCTTTGCCATCCGCACGGCACGCACGCGGTGCGGGTAGAGTTGGAGGGGTGCCATGTCGACCACCGACAAGCTGTTCAGCGGTTCCATTGCCGAGGTCTACGACCGGGCGATGGTGCCGCTGATCTTCGAGCCGTATGCACGGGATCTGGCAGAGCGGGTGTCGAAGCTCGGGCCGCAATCGGTGCTCGAAGTGGCGGCGGGCACCGGTGTGGTGACACGTGCGATGGCAGCAAAGTTGCCGGCGCAAGCCCGCATCGTGGTCACCGACCTCAACCAGCCCATGCTCGACCACGCGCGCACGCGGATGGCGGACGATCCTCGGATCACCTGGCGGCAGGCCGACGCCCAGGCGCTGCCCTTCGAGGACGCAGAGTTCGACGCCGTGGTTTGCCAGTTTGGCGCGATGTTCTTCCCCGATCGGGTGGGCGCCTACGGCCAAGCGCGGCGGGTGATGCGGCCGGGCGGGCACTTCCTGTTCAACGTCTGGAGTGCCATCGACGACAACGAGTTCGCCGAGGAAGTGACGCGGGCGCTCGGCCATTTTTTCCCGGCCGATCCGCCGCGCTTCATGGCGAGGACGCCGCACGGCTATCACGATGCGGACGTCATCCGCGCCGACCTTCATGCCGCCGGCTTCGGTAACATCACCATAGAGCCGCTGGATGCCGTCAGCGCCGCTTCGTCGCCATATGAGGCGGCCACGGCCTATTGCCAGGGCACACCCCTGCGGGCTGAGATCGAGGCGCGCGGCGGCTCGCTGGAGGAGGCGACGCGATACGTGGCGAATGCCCTTGGGAAACGGTTCGGGGAAGGCCCGGTGCGTGGCCGCATCCGCGCCCTCGTCGTGGAAGCGGTCTAGGCGCGCTGTCCATCCGGCGGTTCGCATGGCCTGCCTGCCCTCTCACGAACGAAATTTTAATGTAAATGAAGCGTAATCCCGGCCATTAAAATGGTGCGTATGTGTTGGGGTTGCGCATGCCTGAATATTCGTCCTTCATCCGGTCGGTCCGGATCCGCTATATTTCAGGGTTGCTGATCTTCGCGCTGGCTTCCGCCGGTATCGTGATTGCGCTTGACCGCGTCAATTCCTTTCGCCGCGACATCGATGCGCTGAGCAGCAATCTCGTCATCTTCACCCGCGACCTGCGCAACGCGACCAGCTTCGCCGAGACCACCGGCACCGCCTGGCGGGCGGAGACACGCGATGCCCTGACCACATCGGCGCGCGGCCATTCGGAGCGCCTGACCGGCGAGATCGAGACGCTGACCGCCCAGCTTGCGGCGATCAAGCCGCGGCTGTCGATCAAGACCGTCAACGAACTCCAGTCCGCTTCCGTCAACGGCGATCTGTTCTGGTCGCCGCGCGACATGGTGCGCAATTTCAACCTGATGTCGATGGCGCAAAAGGTCGACGAGTGGAGCTATCGCGAAATCCGCAACCAGAACGACCTGTTCGCCCAGCCGATGCTGGTCCGCGTCCGCACCGCCATGGATGATGAGCGCCACCTGGCCGATGCCTCAAGCGACAGGCTGCTGCTGTGGGCGAGCGGCATCCTGTTCGCGGCACTTGCCATCGTCGCCTTCTGGATCTTCCGCCCGATGGAAGTGGCAATCCGCCGCGCCTTTGCCGAATCCGCCGAATCCCTGTTCAAGGCCGAGGCCGCCGACCGCGCCAAATCGGAATTCCTGGCCAATATGAGCCACGAAATACGCACGCCGATGAACGGTGTGCTCGGCATGGCCGAACTGCTGGCCAAGACCGATCTGACCCCGCGCCAGAAGACCTTCACCGACGTCATCGTCAAATCCGGCAACGCGCTGCTCACCATCATCAACGACATCCTCGATTTCTCCAAGATCAATGCCGGGCAACTCACTCTCGACCCTGCTCCCTTCCGCCTTTCCGAGGCGGTCGAGGATGTGGCGACGCTGGTCTCGGCGCGCGTCGCCGAAAAGAACCTCGAACTGATCGTGCGTGTCGACCCGCGCCTGCCGGCCCATGTCGTCGGCGACGCCGGCCGCTTCCGGCAGATCATCACCAACCTGCTCGGCAATGCCGTGAAGTTCACCGAGAAGGGTCATGTGCTGATCGATGTCGGCGGCGAGATCGTCAACGACGTGGTCCAGCTCAAGGTCCGCGTCGAAGACACCGGCATCGGCATACCGGCCGAGAAACTGCAGAACGTGTTCGAGAAATTCGCGCAAGTGGACGGCTCGTCCACCCGCCGCCATGAGGGCACGGGGCTGGGCTTGGCCATCGCCGCCCGCCTCGTCGACCTGATGGCAGGCAAGATCGGCGTCGAAAGCGAGATCGGCCGTGGCTCCGTGTTCTGGTTCGCTGTGCCGCTGCCCGCGCATCAGGCCGCGGCGCGCGACGAGATCGTGCCGGTCGACGTCACCGGCGCGCGCGTGCTGGTCATCGACGACAATCCGGTCAACCGCGAAATCCTGCTCGAGCAGCTCAGAAGCTGGAGCTTCGACTGTGCCGCCGCCGAAAGCGGCGCCGTCGGCCTGGCCTTCCTCGACCGCGCCTTTCAACTCGGCGCCGCCGTCGACTGCATCATCCTCGACTACCAGATGCCGGGCATGAACGGCGCCGACGTCGCCAGAGCCATTGCTTCCGACAGCCGCCTGTCGGCCATCCCGATCGTTATCCTGACCTCGGTCGACCAGGCCGATTTCGGCAAGATGATCATCGACTTCGGCATTGCCGCTCATCTGACCAAACCGGCGCGCTCCGCGGTGCTGCTCGGCACCGTCATCTCGGTGATTCAGAAGGCCCGTTCGCAGGTCGGCAAGGCGCGGTTCGTCCGCGAACCGATCGTGCAGGCTTCCCTGGCAGCGCCGCCCGCCTTCACCGTCATCCGCGGCCCGGCAATGCCGGTCGCGGCAGCGCCGGAATCGACAACCGCGCCGAACGGACCGATCGACATCCTCATTGCCGAGGACAATGACGTGAACCAGTTGGTCTTCGGCCAGATCCTCAATGGGTTGGGCTTGAGCTACCGTATCGCCGGCAATGGCCGCACGGCGGTCGAAATGTACCGGGCGCTGCGCCCCAAGCTGATCCTGATGGACGTTTCGATGCCCGAAATGAACGGCTACGAGGCGACCCGCGCCATCCGGGCGATGGAGGTCTCGACGGGCGCCCACATCCCGATCATCGGCGTCACCGCGCACGCGCTGAAGGGCGATCGCGACAAGTGCATCGATTCAGGCATGGACGACTATCTGCCGAAGCCCGTTTCGCCCGACCGCCTAGGCACCAAGATCGGCACCTGGCTCAGCGAGACCGTCGTGGCCAAGACCGCCTGACTGCATCCATGAGGATGCGTCAGACGGCGGCAGCCTCCAGACGATAGCGGCGCATCCAGTCGAGGCTTGTCGCGTCAGCAAGCTTTGCAACGCCGGGGCTTACATCCTCCTCGTCAGGTGCTGGGACTCCCAGGGCTTCGCAGATGCCTAGCAACGTCGCAGCCGGATTGCCTGAAAGGCGCTCATAGCCGACGCGCAGCGGGGATATGCCTTGCTCTGCGAACCAAATGTTCCAGGCCGCGTCATAGGTCTCGAGTTCCGTGACCTCTCGTTTGATACGCTCGAAATCATATTGGGGCTCTTTCGGCGGTGCGACCCTTTCGATCTCGGTGCCATCGGGAGCGATATGCCAAAGACCGGTCTGCTCCGCCTTGATCAGGGAGACAGCCTGCGCGAGCTTGTTCTCCCGCGAGAGGTGTATGTAGAGGACGCGGCCAAAGGCCTTTTCAAGACGCGCTCTGTCCGACTGCAGTTTCGGGAAAATCCGGTCGAGGGTTGCCGAGAGTTCATCCAGATTTTCGCGCATCAAGCGAAGGCCGAAGAGGCCGGTCCCACCCTTGCCGGCAGCGATCGCCGCGTTGAGATAGGCGACATTGAAGTCGAGCTCACTCATCGTGTCGCGATCGGGCAGCTTCCACTCTTCAGCCCACTCCAGCACATCCTGCCGCCGATAGAATGAGTGCGGATCGCCAGTCGTCTTCGTGGATGCCAGAAGCTTGCACAGCAGCGTGCTACCGGTCCTCGGCGTGCCGCAGATGATGTATCCATCGAACATGTTGAGGCCCATGCTGCTCGTCAAAGACAGGGCCGCCGCCCAGTAAGGATGGCGGCCGCTATAGCTGAAATCTTTGCTGGATGCGACGTCACGGCTATCGCTTTTAAATGCCTCTCTCGGACAAACACCATGCCGGCAGCGGCCAAATTACCGGTTGCGCACCACCACGCACGCCCCACCGACACTTTGCAATTTCTGGCAAATAACGTTGGCATCGGCGCGGCGGTCGACACCGATCCTGACCGCGTAGATGCCGCGCCGGCCGATCGGCGTGCGCACCCGGCTGACCACCGGATCATGCCCGTTGAGCAGGGCCGGGAACCGGCTCCTTACCCTGACCCACTGGTTGATCGCGGCGCTGCGGCGAAAATTGCCGGCCACTTGGATGCCCCATGGCTTTATGTTGATCGAAGCCATGGCCACCGTCCGCGACATGATCACCGGCAGTTTTCGGCAAGCGACGGCAAAATCCGTCTTTGCGTCGAGCGGCTCGACCCTTCCGGCATAGGCCCGGTCGGTGAACTTGTCGGCTGGTTCGCCCATGATGTCTAAGACATAGCTTTCGGTTTCCATCGGCAGGAAACCGCCGGAGCTGAGCCAGCGCGACACCCGGCTCTCGCCGGCATTGTAGGCGGCGGCGGCCAGGCCGAGATTGCCGTAGCCGGTTTTCATTTCGGCCAGATATCTGGCCGAAGCCGGAATCGCCTGGTTGATGTCGAAGGAATTGGCGAGCCCGCGCATCTTGGCGGTGCCCGGCATGAACTGGGCAATGCCTTCGGCACCGACCGGACTGACGGCGTTGGGATCGAAACGGCTTTCCTTCCAGATCAGCCGGGCGAAGAAATCCCTGGACAGGCCGTTCTGGTCGGCATGCGCCTGGATCAGATTGCAGACCTTGTCGATCAGCCGCTGCTTGGCGGATTGCGGCGGATCGGCCTGCACAAGGGTCGACCAGGTCAGCCCGTACAGCAGGATCAGCGCTGCCCAAAGGAAACGCTGCATCGGTTCTACTCGGCCGCGGCCTTGCCGCGACCGAACCGTTGCTCGATATAGTCGGCGACCATTTTCTCGAAATCCGCGGCGATCGACGGCCCGCGCAGCGTCGCCGCCTTTTTGCCGTCGACGAAGACAGGCGCCGTCGGCATTTCGCCCGTGCCGGGCAGCGAAATGCCGATGTCGGCATGCTTGGACTCGCCAGGGCCGTTGACGATGCAACCCATCACCGCGACCTTGAGGTTCTCGACGCCGGGGTATTTGTCGCGCCACACGGGCATGTTCTTCCTGAGATCGGCCTGGATGTTCTGGGCGAGTTCCTGGAACACGGTGGAGGTGGTGCGGCCGCAGCCGGGGCAAGCGGCAACAATCGGCACGAACTGCCTGAACCCCATGGTTTGCAGCAATTCCTGTGACACCTGCACCTCGCGCGTGCGGTCGCCGTTCGGCTCCGGTGTCAGCGAGATGCGGATGGTGTCGCCGATGCCTTGCTGGAGCAGGATGCCCATGGCGGCCGACGAAGCGACGATGCCCTTCGAGCCCATGCCGGCTTCGGTCAGGCCGAGATGCAGCGCATGATTGGAGCGGGTGGCGAGCTCGGTATAGACGGCGATCAGGTCCTGCACGCCGCTGACCTTGGCCGACAGGATGATTTTCTCGCGGCCAAGGCCGATCTCTTCCGCCATCTCGGCCGACAGGATCGCCGACTGCACGATCGCCTCGCGCATCACCTCCTGCGCGGTCAGCGGAAAACCCTTGTCCTGGTTGTCGTCCATCAGCCGGGTCAAAAGCTCCTGGTCGAGCGAGCCCCAGTTGACACCGATGCGCACCGGCTTGTCATGCCTGATCGCCATCTCGACGATATCGGCGAACTGGCGGTCCTTCTTGTCCTTGAAGCCGACATTGCCCGGATTGATGCGGTATTTGGCCAGCGCCTCGGCGCAGGCCGGATGATCGGCCAAAAGCTTGTGGCCGATATAGTGGAAATCGCCGACCAGCGGCACGTTGATACCAAGCCGCTGAAGCCGCTCATGAATGCGCGGCACGGCGGCGGCGCTCTCGTCGCGATCGACGGTGATGCGCACGATCTCCGAGCCGGCCCGGTGCAGCGCTGCGACCTGCGCAACCGTCTGGTCGATATCGGCCGTATCGGTGTTGGTCATCGATTGGACGATAACGGGCGCGCCGCCGCCGACGACCACGCCGCCGACATCGACGCCGACCGACGTGCGGCGGGGGAAAGGAGAGGAAAAATATCCGGTCATGCCGGCAGCCTTTTGTCTCTGGAGCATCTTGTGTCCTGCATGGACGCACAACGACGCCCCGGGCCGATGCGCTGAGGTCCGGGCATGAGGTGGAGGAGCAAAGATGGCTTGTCAATGGCGACAGGTCGCCACTGGCCGGAATCGCCCGCCGCCGGCGACCAGAAACAATCGATGATCTGGCGAAACGGGCGACGGCCGAAGCGGAGATTGAGCCGGGTGCAAGTCCAGCTTCGGCTGACAGACCGGTGCTGGAAAATCAAAACCCTCCACGCCGGCGGCGGGGTGCCGCCGGGAAAAGAGGCCGCGGATATTGGGCGGCTATGTCAGGAGGGCGTCAATGCGTGGTCGGTTTGCCTCTTAGTTTTTCAATCTCGTCCTTGAGTGCCAGCTTGCGTCGCTTGAGATTCACGATTTCGAGGTCGTCGACCGATGGATGATTCATCGCGTCATCGATTTCACGTTCGATGTCGCCGTGTTTCCGCTGCAACTCATCAAGATGGGATGCAAGAGACATGATTGGTTCTCCCTTTCATGGTTTTCCTCGATTGCAACCGTCACGGCGCGTCCACCGCAGGTTCGCTTCTGTGACGGCACGGTGACAGTGTGTCACCTTCCGCGGGCGATGTCGAATGATCCGTGGTAGCATTCCACGACACCTTGAAATGTGATATGGGCTGCACGCCGGTGACAAAACACCCGGTCCCGCCCAATCAGGCCCAGTTTTGGGCGCCGCAGACGTGCAGACGGTAGAGAATGTCCGATCAGGAACAGGCCGATATTCGCCTCGAATTTTCCCGCCTGAAGCAGGAACACGCCGATTTCGATGCCGCCATCAACGCGATGATCGCCATGGCCTGCGATCCGCTGCAGATCCAGCGCATGAAGAAGAAGAAGCTGTTCCTCAAGGATCGGCTGATGGCGCTGGAAGACAAGATCATTCCCGACATTATTGCATGAACTGGCATTCGCTCGTTCGCATGCCTAGGCTGCGATCGAAAGTCTCGCGGCACGATCACGCAGCAGGCCGATAAGTTCGCCGGTCCGCTCCTCGGACGTATCGATGGGGACCACCAGGCACATGGTCGCCTCGACCTTGCCCGGCGCTGAAAACACCGGCGCGGCAAGGCACTTCGTATAGGCATCGACAAGGCCCGAAGTGACGCAATAGCCGGTGACCTGCGCTTTTGCGATGTCGGCGACGAAATCGTCGAGCCGCAGTTTGCGCCCGTCGGGCAGCACGAGATCGTCGTCCGACACCATGCCTTCGATCTCAGCCTTCTCCAGCCCCGCCAGAAGCAGCCGCCCCGAGGCCGTCCAGGGCAGCGGTATCTGCAAGCCGGTGGCGGAACTGATGCGGAACGGCCTGGTGCCGGGACTCGCATGGACGATCGTATAGCGGCCGCTCTGCAGCATGCACAGTTCGGAAGTCTCGCCGGTCTCGCGCGACAGATTGTCGACCTCCTGGCGCCCCCGCCTCAACAGGTCGTTGCCCCGCACATAGTCCATTCCGTAGAGATAGAGCTTCTTGCCGAAATAGACGCGATTGCCGTCGCCTTCCATTTCCAGCAGTCCCGCATCGACCAGCGACCGCACCAGCGTATAGGTCGTCGAACGGGGCGCGTGCACGCCCTTGGCAAGGTCGCCAATGCCGATCGCGCGCTGGGTCGTGTGAAGAAACTCCAGAATCTCGAGCACCCGGTTGAGCCCCTTTTCACGGGAGCCCGAAATCTTCTCGCCGGCTGAAAGTGCCGAGGCATTGCCATCTTGCATTGTTGATTCCCGGTGTTAGTATCTGTCCTGTACAGGATACACACGTCTCTTGTAAGAGACAATCGCTTCGACGTCACTGACGCGTGTATTGCCTGTGCAAGGGGAACACAAACGAAAGGAGGTCGCCGTGAACGACACATCCGGAAGACGTGATTTTCTGAAATTGGGAATGGCGGGACTGGCCACGGCCGGCGTCGTGGGTGCGGCGGTAGCCGTCGATGCCCAGAAGGCCGCTGCTCAGGCAGCACCCGACAGCCTGCTGCGCACCGTGCTCGATCGCGGCAAGCTGATCGTCGGTACCGGCAGCACCAATGCGCCGTGGCACTTCGAGAACGATGCCGGCGAACTCGTCGGCATGGACATCACCATGGGACGCATTCTTGCCAAGGGCCTTTTCGACGATCCGACCAAGGTCGAGTTCGTGATGCAGGATCCGGCACAGCGCATCCCCAACGTCACCACCAACAAGGTCGACATCACCATTCAGTTCATGACGATGAGCGCCCAGCGCTCGCAGCTGGTCAATTTTTCCCGGCCTTACTATGTCGAGGGCGTCGCCCTGCTGAGCCTTCCGACCGCCGAGAACAAGACCTTCGACAAGCTGCTTGCCGGCGGCTCGGCGACACGCGTCTCCATCCTGCAGAATGTCGATGCCGAGGCGCAGGTGCATTCGGTGCTGCCCGAGTGCCAGGTTATGCAGATCGATACCCAGGCCAACGTGCTGCAGGCACTGGAATCGAAACGCGTCGACGCCGCTGCCGTCGATCTGTCCACGGTGCGCTGGCTCGCCTCGCGCAATCCGGACAGATATTTCGACGCCGGCAAGAGCTGGCTGAGCATGCTTTATGGCGCGGCACTCCGGCAAGGCGACCTTGACTGGCTGACCTTCGTCAACGCGACCTTCACCATCGCCATGTTCGGCCACGAAAACGCACTCTACGATGCCGCCTTCAAGGACTATTTCGGACAGGAGCCGCCGGCGCGCCATCCCGGCTTCCCAGCCATCTGACCTGCATCGGGCGGAAGGGCGTATCCAGCGCCCTTCCGCCTCCCTAGAGCAATTCCAGGAAAAGTGTGAAACGGTTTTCGTCCGGAATTGCGTCAAAACAAAGAGTTAGAGCGGGTCGCCGTTTCCGTGAAACGGTGAACCGCTCTAAGCCTGCGGCACTGAGGCGGACGCATGGGCTATGCCCTTAATTTCAACCTGATCTGGCGGCACTTCGACAAGCTGTGGGGCGGACTGCTGCTCAGTCTCGAACTCGCCGTCATATCGATCGCCATCGGCATCGTCATCGGCCTGGTTCTGGCGGTCTGGTATGTGTCTGCCGGACGCATCGTGCGCACCATCATCGCCGCCTACGTCGAATTCATCCGCAACGTGCCGCTGATCCTGCTCGTCTACCTCGTCTTCTACGGCTTGCCGACAGTGGTCGATATCGCCTACAGCGCGCCGACCTCGTTCGTCGTCACGCTGTCGCTCTATAGCGGCGCCTATTTGGTCGAGGTGTTTCGCTCCGGGCTCGAAGCCGTTCCGCGCGGACAGCTGGACGCCGGCAAGGCAATCGGCCTGACACCCTGGCAAAGGCTGCTCAACGTGCGCCTGCCGACCATGCTGCGCATCACCTTGCCGGCATTGTCCAACACCTTCATATCGCTGTTCAAGGACACCTCCGTCGCGTCGGTCATTTCGGTGCCGGAGCTGACCTATGGCGCCCAGTGGATCAACTTCAACACCTTCCGCATCGTCGAGGTCTATCTCGTGGTCACGGCGATGTATCTGGTGACCGGCTACATCTTGCTTTTTGCGCTTCGGCTTGTCGAGCGCCGGTTCAGGGCGGCGCGCTGATATGCTGACCCAGATCGCCTATGCCTTACCTTTCCTCGCCCAGGGCTTTGCGCTGACACTGTGGGTATCCCTGCTGGTCGTGGTATTTTCGCTGATTGCCGGCGTGATCATGGGCGTCGGTCTCGTCTATGGCCCGGTGCCGTTGCAATGGGCCGTGCGCATCTTCAGCGACACCATCCGCGGCATCCCGATCCTGGTGCTCATCTTCTTTGTCTATTACGGACTGCCGGCCATCGGGCTTCATCTGCCGTCGTTCTGGGCCGCCGTGCTGGCGCTGACCCTGTTCAAGACAGCCCAGGTCGTAGAATATTTCAGAGGCGCTGTCGGCTCCATTCCGAAAGGGCAGTCCGAGGCGGCGATGGCGATCGGGCTGACCTTTCGACAGCGGCTCGCCTACGTCATCTTCCCACAGGCGTTCAGGCGCTTCCTGCCGCCCTGGATCAACGGCGTCACCGATGCGGTCAAGGGCAGCGCGCTGGTATCGCTGCTCGGCATCACCGACCTGATGCAGGCCATCAACCAGGTCATCGGCCGCACCTATGAGGCCATGCCGCTCTATATTCTCGGCGCGCTCATCTACTTCGCGGTCAACTATGCCCTTTCGCTCGCCAGCCGGCGGCTCGAGCGGCGTTTCTCCTTCATCCGGGAATAGCAATGTCCACAAGTCCGAAAAACACCCCGGCCCTTCTCGACGTCCAGGACGTTTCCAAAGCCTTTGGGACCGTCCAGGTCCTGCGTTCGGTCAGCCTGCAGGTGGCGAAGGGCGAGGTGGTGACCGTCATCGGCCCTTCCGGCAGCGGCAAGACCACGCTGCTGCGTTGCGTCAACTTTCTCGAAAGCTATGAC
>NZ_RZQI01000951.1:0-2228 GCF_003998335.1 Mesorhizobium sp. M7A.F.Ca.CA.002.05.1.1
TTGTCGAGGAATGCAGCGGAGCAAGGAGCGCAGCGACGCGGCGCAGACCCGAGGATCCATGCCGCGACTCCAACGCGTCACGACGGTGCGGAATTCTTGCTCCGCTGCATTCCTCGACAACGGTCGCGGCATGGATCCTCGGGTCTCCGCGACGGAGCTCCGCTCCTGCTCCGCCCGTGGATGACGAAGGTGGGGAACGCCTTGGGCCCATCGAGACGGTGCCGACATTTTTTCACTGGCCGATGTCGGTTTGCGGTTCATCGGCTCGTCCTTGGGACGGAAGCCAGATCAAACGCAGGACGCCATCATGACCATCAAGCTCGACATCGCCCCCACCAATGACCGTGAACTGGTTCTCGCCCGCATCATCGATGCACCGCGCGAGAACGTCTATCGCTGCTGGACCGACCCGAAACTGATTACGCGCTGGTTCTCGCCAAAGCCGTGGACGACGCCGCGCGCCGAGATGGATGTGCGCACCGGCGGCTCGAGCCTTGTCGTCATGGCTAGCCCGGACGGCAACGAATTCCCCAACCCGGGAGTCTTCCTCGAAGTCGTTCCCGGCAGGAAGATCGTCCTCACCGACGCCTACACAGAGGCTTGGCAGCCTTCGGAAAAGCCGTTCATGACCGTCGCGCTGACCTTCGAGGACGAGGGCAACGGCAAGACCCGCTACATCGCTCGGGTCAGGCACTGGAGCGTCGCCGACCGCGAAAAGCATGAGAAGATGGGTTTCCACGAGGGTTGGGGACAGTGCGCCGACCAGCTCGAAGAACTCGCCAAAACGCTTTGATCCGCATGACGCTCTGATACCGGCATGACGAGAGGAGATCGATATGTCCAAAACCCTGTTTTTCGCCATTCTTGCTTCGGTTGCAGCGCTCGTTGGCTGCCCAGGCACCACCAATGCGGAGGAGACAAAACCCGCCATGACGACTGAGACGAACGCACTGCCGAAGCCGGAAAAGTCCGGCCTGCTGCCGATCAACGGCCTGAATTATTATTATGCCATCTATGGCAAGGGCGAGCCGCTGCTTCTGCTGCATGGCGGTCTCGGCACCACGGATATGTTCGCGCCGATCCTGCCGAAACTTGCCGAAAACCGCACCGTCATCGGCGTCGACCTGCAGGGTCACGGTCGCACCGCGCTGGGCGACCGCCCATTCACCGTGGAGGCGATGGGCGACGACATGGCCGCCATCGTCAAGGCGCTCGGTTACGATCAGGTCGATCTCATGGGCTACTCGCTGGGCGGCGGCGTCGCCTTCCGCATGGCCGTCCAGCATCCCGAAGCGGTACGCCGCCTCGTCCTGGTATCGACGGGCTACGCCACGGACGGCTTCTATGACGAGATGCGTCCCCAGCAGGCACAGGTGAGCGCGGCCGCGGCTGAGTTCATGAAGGACACGCCGATGTACAAATCCTACGTCGCCGTGGCGCCGCATCCTGAGGAGTTCCCGAAGCTCCTCGATGCGCTGGGCGGCTTCATGCGTCAGAACCGCGATTACTCGGCCGACGTCGCCAAGCTGAAGATGCCGGTCATGCTGGTCTATGGCGACAGCGATATGTACAAGCCCGAACACGAGATCAAGTTCTATCAGATGCTCGGCGGCGGGCTGAAGGATGCCGGCTGGATGCGCGAGAACCTGTCGCAGAACCGCCTGGCGATCCTGCCCAACCGCACCCACTACGACACTTTCTTCGCCCCCGAACTGACGGCCGCCGCGCTGCCGTTCCTCAACGGCCAGACCAAGGTCAAAACCTGGGACGAGGTCGTCGGCGAAACGGAGTGAACGCCAAAGCCGCCGGCTGTTAGCGGGCAGCCGGCCATTCCATGGAAGCGATGACGGCTTTCGGCGTCATCGCTTAACCCCCACTCGCATGGCTCGACGATCCCACGGTTTTCAAGCCGCAAATGCATATTTTCACGGGCTCGAGGCAGCCCTGGGTGGTGCTCGATGACAGCCTGCCGAAATACGAAGGCGCCCCTCCGCCAGGCTAATTTTTCCCTTCTCCCCTTGTTGTGGAAGGAAATGGATCGACGCGCAGCGCCAAGGGCCAGGGGAGAGCGCAAGCATGGCCAAAATTTAATCCAAATCGACACGAGATAGCCGGCAAAGCGTCATTGGCGGGCCATCATTGTCTCCCTATTTATGGGTCGCGGGGACGGCATTCGAGGAGACGACGGATGAACGACAGCATCAGCACCCTGGACGAGCTTTTGAGCG
>NZ_RZQI01000952.1:0-2225 GCF_003998335.1 Mesorhizobium sp. M7A.F.Ca.CA.002.05.1.1
CTCCATCTATGCGCTGACAAAATACGCCCAGGAACGCGCCGTGCTGATCTTCGGCGAGGCCTATGGCATCGATGCGGTCGCGCTGCGCCTGTTCAATGTCTTCGGCGCCGGCCAGGCGTTGTCGAATCCCTATACCGGCGTGCTGGCCAACTTCGCTTCGCGTCTCGCCAACGGCCAACGGCCAATGATCTTCGAGGATGGCGAACAGAAGCGCGATTTCGTCCATGTGCAGGACGTCGCCCGCGCCTTTCGCCTTGCTCTGCAGCAACGCCAGGCAAAGGGTCATGTCATCAACATCGGCAGCGGCCGCGCCTATGCGATCAGCGAAGTCGCGCGATTGCTGGCCGAGGCCATGGGGACACCGAATCGCTCGCCGGAACTGCTCGGCAAAGCCCGCTCCGGCGATATCCGCAACTGCTTCGCCGATATTTCCAAGGCCCGTGAGTTGCTCGGTTTCGAGCCGGTGCGGCAATTGGAGAATTCGCTCGGCGAGTTCGTTTCCTGGGTGCGTAACACGTCCGCCGTCGACCGCGGCGCCGACATGAAGCGCGAGCTCGAAGAACGCGGGTTGGTCTCATGAACACACGCAATCGACGCGACGCGCCGGTCGCCATCATCGGCGGCAGCGGCTTCATAGGATCGAACCTCGCCGACAGCCTGTTGTCGGATGGCGAGCCGGTACTGGTGATCGACAATCTCAGCCGTCCGGGCGTCGAGCAGAACCTTGAATGGCTGGCGCAAAAACACGGCGGTCGCCTCACGGTGGAGACGATCGACGTGCGGGACGCCAACGCCCTGGCGCCGGCTCTGATGAGTTCAAAGGCGATCTTCCATCTGGCCGCGCAAACCGCCGTCACCACAAGCCTGGTCCAGCCAGGCGAGGATTTCGACATCAACCTTCGGGGAACGTTCAACGTTCTGGAGGCGGCGCGACTGAGCGGTGAGCTTATCCCGGTGATCTTCGCCAGCACCAACAAAGTCTATGGCAGCCTGCCCGACGTCGCGGTCCGCGAGGACGGCGATCACTATGTGCCTTGCGACAGCGTCATCCAGGCGCACGGCATCGATGAGGCTCGGGGCCTGGACTTCTGCACGCCCTACGGTTGCTCCAAAGGCGCGGCGGATCAGTATGTGCTCGACTATGCCAAATCCTACGGCATGCCGACGGCGGTGCTGCGGATGAGCTGCATCTATGGACCGCGCCAGTTCGGAACCGAGGACCAGGGCTGGGTCGCACACTTCCTGCTCAGCGCGCTGACGGGACGCCCAATCACCATTTACGGCGACGGCAGGCAAGTGCGCGATATCCTGCATGTCTCCGATGCCGTCGCCGCCTACAGGGCCGTGCTCGATCGCATCGAGACCACCAAAGGCCAGGCATTCAATCTTGGCGGCGGCCCGGAAAATGCGGTCAGCCTGCGCAGGCTGTTGAGCGAGATCCGTAGCCTGACCGGCCATGAGCTTTCAATCCGCCACGATGGGGAACGCACGGGCGACCAGCCCTTCTTCGTCGCCGACACCCGCAAGATCAAAACCGCGCTTGGCTGGATGGCCCATGTTTCATGGCGCGAAGGCGTCCGCGACCTCGCCGACTGGCTGCAGCGCCATCGGCTCGAGCCTCGCCCTGAAGCCGTGAGGTACGTCGCATGAAAATCGCTTTGGTAAACCCATTCTGGACCTACGACGACAGCATCTATTTCGGCTGCCGCCAACCACATCTGCCGCTGGAACTCGGCTATTCGAAGGCCCTGCTCGAAGCCGCCGGACATGAGGTGCTGATGCTGGATGGGCAGTTGCAGAGGCTCGATAATTCCGGTCTCTGCGAGCGGGTGGCTGATTTCGCCCCGGCTATGACCGTCGTCAGTACCGCCCCGACCTATCTGTTCTGGCGCTGCGCACCGCCGGAATTGCGTGTGCCGGCCGATTTCCTCAACCGTCTCGCCGGGCGCGGTGGACGCACGGTCGCGGTCGGGCCGCACGGCTCGGCGACGCCGGCGCCGACCTTGCGCAAGCTCGGCGTCGACATCGTCGTGAGCGGCGAATGTGAAGAAGTCGTCGAGCAGCTTGCCCGGCGCGATGATTGGAGCGCCGTGCCCTCAACCGCTTATCTGCGGGATGCCAAGGTGGTTTCGAACGGAGGCGTCCACGCCAGCTCGTTTGTCGATCATCCGCCACTCGAATGGCCAGCGGACTGGATCGCAGCCCATTCGCACCACCATCACAGG
>NZ_RZQI01000953.1:0-2212 GCF_003998335.1 Mesorhizobium sp. M7A.F.Ca.CA.002.05.1.1
TGACGATGGTGCTCGCCCGTTTTGTGCTTGGCGAGCCGCTCGGCCTGTGGAAGTCGCTTGGCGCCCTGGTTGCGCTTGCCGGGATGATCTTCATCGTTGCCCATGGCAACCTGACGGCGCTGCTGCAACTCAAGCTCAACGCCGGCGAGCTGTGGATCGTCGGCAGCGCGTTCTGCTGGGGCCTCTACACCGTGCTTTTGCGCCGTGCCAAATTCGGCATCGAACTCCTGCCGATGGTCGTGCTGCTGCTCGGCGCCGGTGCGCTGGTCGCCTTGCCTTTCCATGTGTGGGAATTGTTCAACGACGAACGCTCCGCCATGGACGTCGACAGCCTTCTCGCACTCGCCTATCTGGCAGGTCCCGGCGGCGCCTTGATGTACTATCTCTACAACAAAAGCGTGCAAACGCTGGGCGCGAGCCGGGCGAGCATGCTGCTCTACCTGCAGACGGTGTTCGTGGCCATGCTCGCCTATCTGCTGCTCGGCGAGGGCTTGCACGATTACGATCTGGTCGGTGCGGCCTTCAT
Organism: Mesorhizobium sp. M7A.F.Ca.CA.002.05.1.1; assembly: GCF_003998335.1. NCBI lineage: Bacteria > Pseudomonadati > Pseudomonadota > Alphaproteobacteria > Hyphomicrobiales > Phyllobacteriaceae > Mesorhizobium > Mesorhizobium sp. M7A.F.Ca.CA.002.05.1.1. The sequence goes on from NZ_RZQI01000953.1 coordinate 527, forward strand.
CGTCGCCGGCATCGTACTCGCCACAATGGTCAAGCCCAGGCCGGCTCAACCACGCGTGGCGTAGAAATCTCGCGGGTGACGGCTGTGCGGCGGGCAACAAAAAACCCGCCTGCGCGGCGGGTCACTGGCGCAAATCAGCACCATAGGCAAAAATGTAGCATAGCTGCCCTCACCGGTCAAGAAAAAATTCCTATCCACGTCAGCCAAGGTGCCCGCCGGACACATGCATTCCCGGGCCAGCGGCGCACTTGCGGTGGAGGCCGACATTCAAACGAAAGTAAATTCAGTTCCAACTTGACGGAACATTAGCTAGAGCTAATTGTTGATCTGTGCGGCAGGTGGTGCCCTCCATCGCCTGCCGAAGATCGGCCGTCCGATCGGCCCGCGTCCTCCGCCAGAGGCGCGGGCTTTCGGGCCGGGTGACCGGCCAGCCCTCGCAACGGTAGTTCTGTCCTCAGCTTCCGGTCATTTCGCCAGTCCCTCATCGGGGTTTCGCCGCCTTTTGGCCTTCAGGCTGCGGGCGGCTTGCTCGATTGCCGCGCGGTCATTGCCCAGGCGGTCGAGCAGTTCCTGCGCCTCGTCGCCCGATATGCCGGTGCGCACCGCCAGCGCCTCGACCTCCAGCACGTCGGAGCTGGCGATCTCGCCGGTTTCGGGCAGCGCGTCATCCGCCGTCAGCGGCAGGGCCGACTCGCGGTCGATCTCCGCCTCGGCCTGGTGCCAGTGCCGCTCAGGGTCGCCGTGCATGCGGCCTTCCCGTTCCCAGATCTGGTAGGCGCGCTCACGAATTCTGTCGTCCCGGTCGTCGCTCATGGTCAGTCCTCCTTGGGGTCAGGGTTGAACGCCGCGCCAGTGCGGACGCTCCGGAAAATCCGCGCGATCGGATCGCCATGCCGGGCGGCGCGCGGGGCTACTGGCATTGCCGTCTCGGGCCGCCTGAATAGGGCTGGTAGGAGTTGTCTTCCGGGCGGTAGGAGCGGTAGCGGCTGAAGCAGGAATCGACATGGTCGGCCGAAAGTGCGGCGCCGCCATCGTCGGCAACGTAGACGCCCAGGCCGGCGCCGTTTTCGTCGCCATCGCCGGCGGCGGGCAAAACAGCCTGACCGGCGGCTTGGAGATAGGGCGAGATGCAGGGGCGCAGCTGCCCGCTGTAGGAGCGATAGCTGTTGTCGTCCGGATGGTAGGAGCGATAGCGGCTGGCGCACCAGGCGAGATGCGAAGGCGGCAATTCGGTCGTCGTGGGCGCGATCGCGCCGGTGACCGTCGGGTCGGGCGGTGTTTCCTGCGGTTTGGCGGGGATGTCGGGCGGCGCGGACTGTTTGGCCGGCAGGCGTTCGAGGCCCTGCCCGGCCTTGTTCGCCGGCCGCGCCTTTTTGGTCCACAGCTCCGCCACGCTGACGGTGGCCGTCGCCTGGCGCGGCGGCTTTGCGGCAAGCAGCCAGGCCGCAAAACCCAGTCCGCTGCCGAAGACCGCAAGGGTCAGCACGAAGCCGCAGACCAGGCCCAAAACCGCTTTCACGACACGCTCCTTAAGTCCCTGCTCATAGAATGCGGGGCCTCAAGGCTGGTTCCAGAAAAACGCCGGCGCCGAAGCTGCCAATCTCCCCACAGGTGGGGGAGATGGCCGGCAGGCCAGAGGGGGGCGCCGTAGGGCGCTCACGGGCGGAGGCTTCCCCTCCCCCGCAA
>NZ_RZQI01000954.1:0-2210 GCF_003998335.1 Mesorhizobium sp. M7A.F.Ca.CA.002.05.1.1
CGCCTCGGAGATCGCGGCGCGGGTTAGCAGCCGATTGGCGCGGGTGAGGAAAATCTCCAGCACGTCGAACTCACTCTTGGCCATGTCGATCACCGCGCCATTGGCGCCGGTGACCAGCCTGCCGTCGAGGTCGGCCTGGAAGGGACCGAAGGCAACGGAACGGCGATCCGTCCCGGCCTTCTTGTCCTGGAGCTCCTTCGGCTGGGGAACGCGGCGCAACACGCTGCGCACCCTGGCCAGCACTTCGCGCAATTCGTAGGGCTTGACGATGTAATCGTCGGCACCGAGTTCCAGCCCGACGATGCGGTCGAGCGCGGTGCCGGCCGCTGTCGCATAGATGATGCCGATCGGCAGTTTCGAACGCAGCCAGCGGCCGAGCGAGAGGCCGTCCTCGCCCGGCATGGCGATGTCGAGAATGGCGAGATGGAACGATTGCGTTTCAACGAGGCTGCGCGCAGCGGCAGCACTTTCGGCGGTGGCCACCTCATAGCCGGCGGCGCCAAGATATTCGGCGACCGCGTCCCGTAGATCGGGCTCGTCCTCGACGATGACAATTCTTGCCCGCACGATGCTTTCGCTCCCACTTTCAGTGGAAAGTAGATTGGGTATAAACATCATGTCCAGCACTCATATCCGGGTTGCTAGGGAACGGTTGGAAAACATGGCTGCACGATCCGTCATTGCGCTCGTTTCGGTAGCCGAAGTGGTGGCGACCGAACTCGCCGACCATCTCGAGCGGCGCGGTCACGATGTGCATCAGGCGCGCCAGCCCTGGGAGGCCGAATCGCTGTTGTCGGGAAAGGGCATCGACGTCGTCGTCGTCGGCGACAGTCTCAGCCAGGCGGAGGGGCGGGACCTGCTCCGGCGTTATGGCGGCCAAGGTGGGGGCGGTGAGGGCGGACCGGATTTCATTCTGATCTGCCGCCCGGCCGATCTTGTCGACAAGGTGCTGGCGCTGGAGCTTGGTGCGGCCGACGTCGTCGAGAGCCCGCTCAATGTCCGTGAACTGGCCGCCCGTGTCGGCGGTCTGCTTTCGCGCCGCGGCAGGGGCACCCAGGAACTGATCGTGCTGGAGAACGCGACCGTCGATCTGAGATCGGCCATGGTCATGCATCGCTCCGGCTCCGAGGAACAGCTTTCGCCTGGCCAGGTGGCCCTGCTCAGGTTGTTCCTGGCCAGTCCGCGCAAGGTGCTGACGCGTGACGATATCATCGCCGCGGCACCGGCCGAAAACGCCGACGCCTTCGATCGCTCGATCGATTCGCGCATCGTGCGGCTGCGCCGCAAGCTCGACACCGACACCATCACCACAATACGTGGCGCCGGCTATCGGTTCGATCCGCCGCGGCAATTTGCCGACTGACTGCCTGCTACTGGCGCAATCCCTTTTTTCGGGCATCGGATTTTCCATCTCTGGGCCCGATGCTCTTGACGCTCAGCGTACCAGCAGAAGCGATGGCCCCACCGGCATGTCACTGCCCATGGTGAGTTCGCTTGCATGGGCGCGGTCCCGGAGGAGCACGGTAGCAAGACCGGCAAAGCCGAGCAGGCCCTGGGCGTAAAGCAGTGCGGACAGCACCGAAGCAGCGAATTTCGTTTTCATCGTCGCAGTTCCCCAAATGCCAATTCTTCAAAAATGAACCTGTTGCGGGTCTCTTCAGGATACCCCCGAAGTGCCCGCGCCGCCCACGGAGCGCCCCGTCGCGGCGCGGGCCTTCGGTCCTCTCGGCAGCAAGTTGCCGGAGGCGCCGCGCAAACCCGTCAGCCTAAGGCCGACCCGCCAGAGGGCCTTGAGCCGGGCGATGCGCAGGCTGGAAACAATCCAGACCGTGGCGAAAAACAGTGCGGTATGCAGCGTCGAAATCTCGCCCGAAGTCATCGCGCCGAGCCTTGTCAGCGGGGTGCCGGCAACCGTGCCGACGCCGCCGATGACCGCTGCCGCGATGCTGATCCTGAGAAGCCAGGACAGCGCGTTTGATTTCGTCCTCATGTTCGTTACCGGCTGTTTTCGTTGCGTCAACTTTGCTCGCACCCCGTATCCGGATCATGCCGCTTGGAGCCGCGCTTTGTTGCAGGTTGGTTTCGATGCTGACGCTTGATCTTTCACATGACACCAATTCGCACTTTCGTTTGGAGGCGGATACTCATGTTCCCGACTCCTGGTCTTGGCTGGGTGGGTCTGCCGAGCCTGTTCCAGCCAGGTTATAAGG
>NZ_RZQI01000955.1:0-2207 GCF_003998335.1 Mesorhizobium sp. M7A.F.Ca.CA.002.05.1.1
ATCATGCACACTGCGCGTTGATAGAAGCTCTATAGCCAAGGTGCGAGCCAGCGGCACTGCTCTGCACAGCAGGAACGGGCGTAAAGCGAGGGAAGCTCCTCGCCTTGGATGAGGTCGGCGAGCTGACAGTCGCCAGTGTCGTCCGAATTGATGTAGGCATCGGCGGCGACGTAGTCGACGGCAGGCATTTAGCACACGCTCGGATCGCAGCCGCGCAGCAAACGTCCAGGCCGCCCGCCTCGCTCGGTTTTCTTCCTAAAAACGGGAGGCACAGGCGGAGCGGCCCTTCATACCAGCGGCTTACTCGATGACGCGGGCGCCACCGACATCTGCGGCTGACGGATCCAGCCCGTAAGCCTTGAGCGCTTCCGCGATCGCGCCATCCTTGCGGTAAGCTTCTAGGGACGTGTCAACGGCCTTCGCAAGATCCTCGTTGCTCTTGTCCAGCAGGAAGGCGGTCTGCGACGGGTTCATGGTCGCATCGATGCGCGGATCTTGTTTCAGCGCATTTACCTTATAATTCTGTCCTTCGTTCTGAATGACAGCGGAGCCGAAGCCGTCGAGCGCCGCCTCAATACGACCGGCATGAAGGTCCTGCGCGAGGTTCAGCGACGACGGATAGGTCTTGGAGCCTTCGTAAAGCTTCTCCATGTCCTGGACCCATAAATATCCTTCAACGGTGCCGACCTTCTTGCCCAGCAGACCATCGACAGTATCAATGCCGTTGGTCGAGGTGACGGACAGTTGGTCGAGATAGACCGGCGTAGACAGAGCGACGACCTTCGCGCGGGCGGCGGTACGATAGAAGCCGCCAAGCGCGATGTCCGCGCGCCGCGACTGAACTGCGGAAACCGCGCCTGGATATGTGAAGATCTCATAAGCGATCTCCAGGCAGTTCTCCTTGGCAAAACGCTTCACGAGATCGCCGTCGATACCCGCGATGCCGCTGTCTTTTTCGAGCGAATACGGAGCGGTGTTGGTAAGCGCGACTGTGAGTTTGCCCGCTGACACGGTTTCGAAAACGTGCTGCGGCTTGCAATCCTGTGCGGACGCGACGCTGGCACCCAAGGCCGTAGCAATGGCCGCGGCCGAGATAATCTTACTCCAATTTTTCACTGTGCTCTCCTCTGACATTGATGGTTTTTGATTGCAGGTCAGCCGAGATGGCTGCCCAGCCTACGTTCGGTGTACGAGACCAGCCACCCGAACGGGACGGTGATGGCGAGATAGAACAGGCCCGCCAAGATCAGGACATCGAGGTAGAGGTAGGTGGCCGCACCCACGCGATAGGCGCGCGCCAGAAGTTCGGGGATGGCGATCGTGTATGTAAGGGCCGTCGCCTGGAAGATGAGAATGGCAAAGCCCATCAGTGCGGGTATTGCGAACAGGATTCCTTGGGGGATCACTACGAAGCGCAGGATGTCCCGGCGGGTCATGCCGAGCGCCCAGCCCGCCTCGATCTCACAATGCGGAACCGCGTTCAGACCGGCGCGAAGGATCTCGCTGGTGTAGGCGCCTGTCGTTAGCGCCAACGCAATCACGCCAGAGGTGAAGGCACTTACGGTCATCCCGGAAGCAGGCAATCCATAGTAGACCATCTGCAGGACGACGAGTGCAGGCGCACCACGCCCGATCTCGACCAATACCACCGCGAAATAGCGGACGAGCCTGTTTCCAGAGGAAGAGGCAAGCGCAAGAACGAGGCCGATAGGCAATCCGAACAGCAGCGCCAGGCCCGCCAACTGAAGACTGACAATAGCTCCTTGGAAAAGCTGGGGCGACCAGTCCAGCCAGTTAGCCAGCATCTCGCTCATTTCGCTTGCCCCCTTGAGCGCAGCCGCCCGTCCACGGCGCGTGCCAACACGACAACGGGTATGGACAGCACGATGTAGAGAAGCGCGGCGAAAATGAACGGCGCGAAGCTGCCGCCGCCGCCTTGAGCCTGCTGCGATGCGTACATCATCACGTCGCGGACACCGATCGTGGAGGCCACGGTCGTGTCTTTGAGCAGGCTAACAAGGAAGGTCGCCATGGGTGGAACCGAGACGCGCAGGACCTGCGGCGCCAGGATATAGCGCAGCGTATCCAGGCGCGACATACCGAGCGCCGTGGACGCCTCCCGCTGGCCCTTCGAGAGGGCCAGGAAGCCACCCCTATAGATTTCAGCGAGATAGGCCGTTGATACCAACCCCATGCCCAGGATGGCA
>NZ_RZQI01000956.1:0-2207 GCF_003998335.1 Mesorhizobium sp. M7A.F.Ca.CA.002.05.1.1
GGGCTGGAGGATGTTCCCGAATGGTCGCTCGCCGTCGTGCTCGACAGTTCGGCGACCGGGCTGTCGATCGGCCTGCAGCCCGCACGGCAGGCGTCGGGCGAGATCGTCAAGGAGCGCGTCGAAGGCACCGTCAGCAAGGAGGACATGGGTTTTGCCATGCGCCATGTGGTTGCCGGCAAGACCGTCAAGGCCAAGTCGCCGGCGGAGGTGCTGAAGCCGGGCGACGTCATCTTCGTGCAGAAAAACGATGGTGCCGATGGCGCCTACAGCCTGCGCCAGGTGCCCGAAGTGGAAGGCGGCCTGATCGCCATGGACCCGCACACCGGCCGCGTGCTGGCCATGGTCGGCGGCTTCTCCTATGCGCAGTCCGAATTCAACCGCGCCACGCAAGCCATGCGCCAGCCGGGCTCCTCGTTCAAGCCGATCGTCTATTCGGCCGCACTCGACAATGGCTATACGCCGGCCTCGGTGATCATGGACGGGCCGATCACGATCCAGAGCGGCAACACGAGCTGGACGCCGAAGAATTACGACGGCACCGTTGCCGGTCCGGCGACCCTGCGCTCCGGCATCGAGAAGTCGCGCAACCTGATGACGGTGCGGCTTGCCAATGACATGGGGATGAAGCTGGTCGTCGAATATGCCGAGCGCTTCGGTGTCTACGACCATCTGGCACCCTATCTACCGATGGCGCTGGGTTCCGGCGAAACCACCGTGATGCGCATGGTGTCGGCCTATTCGATCATGGCCAATGGCGGCAAGTCGATCAAACCGTCGCTCATCGACCGCATCCAGGACCGCTACGGCAAGACGGTGTTCAAGCAGGACGAACGTGGCTGCCAGGGCTGCAATGCGCCCGAATGGCAGAACCAGCCGGAGCCGGAACTCGTCGACAATTCCGAGCAGGTGCTCGATCCGATGACGGCCTACCAGATCACCTCGATGATGGAAGGTGTCGTGCAACGCGGCACCGGCGCCACCATCAGTGAACTCGGCCGTCACATCGCTGGCAAGACTGGAACGACCAACGACGAAAAGGACGCCTGGTTCATCGGTTACACGCCCAACCTCGTCGTCGGCCTCTACATGGGCTACGACACGCCGCGCGGCCTTGGCCATGGCGCCACCGGTGGCGGCCTCGCAGCCCCGATCTTCAAGGACTTCATGCGGGTGGCGCTGGACGGCACGCCCAATGTCGATTTCAAGGTGCCCGAAGGCATGAACCTGGTCGCCATCAACCGCAAGACCGGCATGCGTGCCGCATCGGGCGATCCGGGCACCATCATCGAAGCCTTCAAGCCGGGTACCGGTCCCGCCGACAGCTATTGGGTCATCGGCATGGGCGCCGACGGCTCCAATGCCACCGGTGGCGCGTTGTCACCGCAGGCCAACCAGGCCATCCAGTCCGGCGGCGGCGGCCTCTACTGACGATTTTCATGAGCGGATGGGCTGGCCTTGGCGCCAGCCCATTTTGCTTTACAGCCGGCGGCGGCCTGCCTATGTATCGCGCCGACCGACTTCAGCAAACAGGACAGAACAGCCAGCCATGCGCGCGGAAACGCAGAATATTGTCGACGAGATCAGGCAGGCGATAACCCTGCTGAGGAGGCATCTTTGACTGGGATCAGGCCATAAAGCGGCTTGAATACCTTAATGTGCGCGCCGAGGACGCCAGCCTCTGGAACGAGCCGCTGGAAGCGCAGAAGCTGATGCGCGAGCGCCAGGGCCTGGAAGAGGGCATCGCCTCGGTGAAAGGTCTGACGCAGGCGCTGGAAGACAATATCGGCCTGATCGAGCTCGGCGAGGAAGAGCGCGACGAGGGGGTCATTGCCGAGGCCGAAGCCGCGATCCGCTCGATGCAAGGCGAAGCGAAGGCCCGCCAGGTCGAGACGTTGCTGTCGGGTGAAGCAGATTCCAACGACACCTATCTCGAAATCCATGCCGGTGCCGGCGGCACCGAAAGCCAGGACTGGGCCTCGATGCTGCTGCGCATGTACACGCGCTGGGCCGAGCGTCGTCGCTTCAAGGTCGAAGTGCTGGAAATGCATGACGGCGAAGAGGCCGGCATCAAGTCGGCCACGTTGATGATCAAAGGCCACAATGCCTATGGCTGGATGAAGACGGAATCGGGCGTTCATCGCCTGGTGCGTATTTCGCCCTATGACAGCAATGCGCGCCGGCATACGTCCTTCGCCAGCGTCTGGGTC
>NZ_RZQI01000957.1:0-2205 GCF_003998335.1 Mesorhizobium sp. M7A.F.Ca.CA.002.05.1.1
CTACCAGCAGGCGCAGCGCGCGCTGAAAGATCGTCTGACCGCGCTTAACGCCAAATATGACAATCTGCTCAGCGCCAACCCCTCGCCAACCGAGGAGCAGGTGTTCCGGCAACGGATCGGCATCGAGTCGATGACCGCCTCCGGCGGCGACATGCCGCTCGCCGATTTCAGCGAGCATTTCGATCGCATCGTCTATTTCCTCAACCGGCTGTCATTCTGCATCGACGGCGATTTGTGTTCGCGCAAAGTGACCGATGCTTATTTCCGTGACTATGCCGTCTCTTTCTGGAGCTATTTTGCCGGCTACATAGACAAGCAGCGCAAGGCGGGTTCTCCCACTTTCGCTTCGGCGATCGAGACCTATGTGCGCAATGGGCCGCCCACGGCCGAAGCCAAATAGCGGCGCGAAAAAGGCGGCGGGATTGCGCCGCCGCCTTTGTCTCCACCGCGAATGCGCAGCGATTATTTATACAGGCTGTTGATCCACTGGACGTTGGCAGCATTCAGGCGCACGGCGGTGTTCGCGTCGGGGCTTTCCGCCACGTTGACACCGGTGACGATGCGCTGCTTGGCCTTGTTGTCGTAGGCATAGACCGAACTGCCGCTCGACCCTGGGAACGTATCGCAGTCGTACTGGAAATATTCCGGCGCGATGTTTTCGGCATGCACTTCGCAGTTTGCCTTCCACATCGTGCCCATCGGCTTGTCGCCGGGATAGCCAACGAGATTGGCGGTGAAGTCGCCAAGATCGTCATAGTTCGCATAGCCCAGCCAGCCGAGATTGGTGCCGACATCCTGCTTTAGCGTGACGATGCCGAGATCCCACAGCAGGACCGAACCATAATAACCCTGGTAGTTGTCGATGAAGCCTTGCAGCACATAGGCGCTTTCGAAGGCGAAGGCGCCGAACGGTGCGTCGTCGGCCGTGCTGCCGTTCAGCCCCGGCACGAACAGATAGTCGGAGAGCCAATCCTTGTCCTCATGGCTGTAGAGGCAGTGCGCGGCGGTGAGCACCGTGCGCGGGCCGATCAGCGTTGCCGAACAGCTGCCGAAGCTGCCCGTCTTCGGCGATTTGGCTTCGAGATAGCCGATTGCCGAGAACGGATAGGTCTTGGTGTTCTTGACCTGCTCGCGATCGTCGGTGCCGAAGACCTGACGGCCGGCTTCGCCTTCGCCGAGGTCCGGATCCTCGGTCTTGCGCTCGGCCCCGTCTTTTCCGGTGGCCGGAGCGTTCAGTTCCTTGATGATAAGCTCCCGCAGCGCTTCGCTCGGCTCGATCTTGATCTCCTTGCCATCGGCGGACCGTCCGACGACGCCGTAGGATTTGACAGCCGTTGCCTCGTCGGCAAGCGGCGCGGCGCGGCTGTCTTCGTCGGTCAGCTTAGGTGGCGCGATTGGCTTTGCCCGCCCGGGCTTGTAGTCGCCTGAAGTCACGTCGCGCGCGCTTTCGCCATTGCCGGCACTGGCGGAGCCAGGATCGGCGGCGAAAACCGGGACCGTCCACATTGCGGTGGAAAGCAATGCGGACACAATGAGTGCGTTTGTCAGTTTTGTCATGGTGAGACTCTCCCAAAAGTCAGCAAGGACTGGATCAAGATACAGAAATATTGTCGAGATCGTGGTGGCGTCGAAAAAGGATTTTGGTTACCGCACTTGAAATTTGACCATCGCCTATGCGGTCGGTCAAAGCCCCCGCCAAAGACACCCGGGCGGATATATTGCCTAAATTAATACAACATTGGAATGACAATTAGCTTCCACATAGCCCGTGGGGGGCTATAGGGTTTTGAACGGGGTCTGCACAGGAACGCGATACGCGAAGCAGTGCCTGACTTGGTGTCCCTGCCGTGCCGCTGCAACGAAAGCTGCGCGGCCTGACCACCAGTCTGAGGCTTGCTTTGTTGATCATGCGCCGGGGCTGGTCCGCTCGGGTACATATCAGGAGGGCTTCAGATGAACATCATCCATCGGTTCAGGCCGATCGCCGCTGCATCGCTGCTCGGCATCGCAGCCGCCCTTGCGGCAGCCAATTCCACCCAGGCCGACGAAGCAGTCGCCCGACCGGAGGCAGCGGTCTCGCCAATGAAGCGCGTGACGGAAGCCAGGGCGAAAGCCGCGGCGGAGAACCCCGACGCAGCCGACCGCGTCTATGGCGGCAACCAGGCCGAAAAGGGAGCCTATCCGTTCCAGGTCGCGCTGCTCACC
>NZ_RZQI01000958.1:0-2204 GCF_003998335.1 Mesorhizobium sp. M7A.F.Ca.CA.002.05.1.1
GCACCGCGGGCAGCGGCGTCCAGTTGAAGACCATCGAAACGTTCGAACTCGGCCTGCCTTCGGTCGCCACGAGCCGTTCGCTGCGCGGCATCGACCACCGTCCGGCCAACTGCGTCGTCACCGACGATCCCGTCGCCTTCGCCAGGGCTCTCGAGGCTGCGGCGGCCGACATCCGCGACGTCGACGGCAGCGCGTTCCGGGGCTCGCAGGTCAAGGCGCTCGACGCTGCCATCCGGCTCGGCCTCGAAGAGCTTGAGCCTGCCAGGCAGGAGGCGTTTGCATGAACATGCATTCCGCCCGCGCTGCGTTCGGGCTCGACAAGCTGATGACGATCCTTGGCATCCCGGTGGTTGCGGTCCGCTGGAACGATGCCATCGCCCTGCTGAACCGGTTGATTGCCGAGCGGCGCTTCACCAAGGTCAGTTTCCTCAACGCCCACAACGCCAACATCGCCTATACCGACCCGGTGTTCGCCGGGGCACTCGATGATTTCCTCATCCTGCCCGACGGCATCGGTATCGATCTGGCGGCGAGGCTCCTCTACGGGGCGCCGTTTCCCGACAATCTCAACGGCACCGATTTCGTCCCGGCCTTCCTGCAGGCCTCGACGACGCCGCTGACCGTTGGGCTGCTCGGCGCGACGCGTGTCAATGCCGAAGCGGCGTCGGTCAAGCTGGCCGCCTTGGCGGTGCAGCACCGGTTCGTGGTGATCCATGACGGCTATTTCCCCGCTTCGCAGGAGCAGGAAATCGTCGACCGGATCGCCGCGCTTCGGCCCGACGTGCTGCTCGTCGCTATGGGCGTGCCGCGCCAGGAATTGTGGATCGAACGCCACATCGACGCGCGCCACTGCACGCTGCCGATCGCCGTCGGCGCGTTGCTTGATTTCCTGAGCGGCGCGGTGCCCCGCGCGCCCTTGTGGATGCGCCGGCTGCGGCTCGAATGGCTGTTCCGGTTGGCTGTCGAACCGAGCCGCCTGTGGCGCCGTTATGTGGTCGGCAACCCACTGTTCCTGCTGCGCGTCGTCAGGCAGAAATTCTCGCTTGCGCCCGAAGCCGCGGAGGATGTCAAGTGAACAGCAGGTTCGTGCCAGGCACCGCTGTCGAGCCAGGCCCGCTGCGGCAGACACCGACGGCGGCCATCGTGACGGCAAGCTACGCGCCCGACTTCGAGCGCTGCCGCCTGCTGTGCGAGACACTTGATCGCCACGTTTCGGGCGCGGCGCACCATTACATCCTGGTCGAACATCGCGACGTCAGGCTGTTTCGCCAATTGGAAACCGGCCGCCGCACGGTCGTCGACGAGCGTGAATTGCTGCCGCGCTGGCTGCACGCATTTGATGATCCGCTCAGCCTGTTTCGCCGGCGCGTCTGGCTCAGCCTGAAGACCCAGCCGCTGCGTGGCTGGCACGTGCAGCAATTGCGTCGCATCGCCATCTCGGCGCATGCATCTCAAGATGTGCTGATCTTCTGCGATTCCGATGTTGCCTTCCTCAAACCTTTCGACTGCGCCGCCTTCTGGCGCGACGGCAAGGCGCGGCTGTTCCGCCGCGACGGCGTGCTGGCGGACGAAGGTCATGAGGAGCATCGCATCTGGTCGCGCAACGCGGGGTCGGCACTCGGCATCGATCCGTCCCGGACATCGGTCCACGACTACATCTCGACGCTGATCGCCTGGCGGCGCGACACCGTGCTGGCCATGTGCGGCGAGATCGAGAAGGTCCATGGTCGCAACTGGGTCGAGGTCGTCGGCTCGGCGCGCAAATTCTCCGAATGCATGATCTACGGCCGCTATGTCGACGATTTGCTACAGGGTGCCGGCCACTTCCACGGTTCGGAGGAGTTCTGCCGGGTGCACTGGACCGGCGAGGCGCTGTCGGACGACGAGTTCCGCCGCTTCGTTGCCGCCATGGCGCCGGAGCAGGTGGCGATCGGCATGCAATCCTTCATCGGCACCGATATCGGCCGTATCCGCCGTTTGACCGGGCTGGATTAGATGGGCTTTGCCGGTTTACGCATCGCCGAATAGGTGAGCAGCGTCGAGGCGAGATACAAAAGCAGGAAGACGACATTGAGCGACAGCACCAGGTTCGGCGTGTCGAGGATGGTCGTCAGCACATAGGTCAAAAGCAGCGCCTTCAGTGCGGCGAGCAGACCGAGATTGAGCGCCCGCACCAGCGTCTGGCCGCGCGCGAACAAAAGCTC
>NZ_RZQI01000959.1:0-2203 GCF_003998335.1 Mesorhizobium sp. M7A.F.Ca.CA.002.05.1.1
CGTTGACGAGGCGGAACGTGTGCACACCAAAGCCTTGCATGAAGCGGAAGGAACGCGGGATCGCGCGATCCGACATGATCCACATCACCATGTGCATTGATTCCGGCATCAGGCTGATGAAGTCCCAGAAATTGTCGTGCGCCGTCTGTGCCTGCGGAAAGGCACGGTCGGGCTCCTGTTTGGCGGCGTGGATCAGATCGGGAAACTTGATGGCGTCCTGGATGAAGAAGACCGGGATGTTGTTGCCGACGAGATCCCAATTGCCCTCCTTGGTGTAGAGCTTGACCGCGAAGCCGCGCACGTCGCGGGCGAGATCGAACGAACCCTTGTTGCCGGCAACCGTCGAGAAACGAACGAATGCCGGCGTCTTTTCACCAGCTCGCTGGAAAATGTCGGCACGTGTGTATTTGGCAAGTGACTCGTAGGTCTCGAAAAAACCATGCGCGCCATAGCCGCGGGCATGAACGACCCTTTCCGGGATGCGTTCGTGGTCGAAGTGGAAAATCTTCTCGCGAAAGTGAAAGTCTTCGATCAGCGATGGTCCGCGCTCACCGATCCGCAATGTGTTTTGGTCGTCGGAGACAGGCGTTCCGAGCGCCGTCGTAAGGGCAGGCGTGTCGTCCCCCGCGATCTGGTGCAACTCGCCGCCATTTCCGCGCGCGCTATTCTGATCCAGTCCACTTGCCGATTGGCGAGCGGAGGGGCGAGCGGATTTGGCCATGACAGATCCTCGATCGATACCGGAAGGTTGAAGTGGTCAAGCCATCAAACTGCCGGTGAGCAGCTTTGTTCCCGTAAAAAATGGACGCTGGAGACACCGCTGTCGGAGGAGCCGGGACTGCTGCGGCGATGGTGCGCGCCGATCGGATGACAGATATCTCCGCCTGCGCACAATTCATGAAGAGTTGTCTCCGGCACGAGGAACGAACCAAACTTCCATGCATTTAGCTGGGGCTGCGTTCACACACTCTTTCTTCTGGGAGCTGGACCATTGTCATCCGGAGGCTGCCTTTTGGCCGACCAGGAAACCAATGAAGTTTCCATCGTTGACCTGATACCTGCCCTGCGGGCATTCGCGCGCACCTTCTGCCGCGTCCCCGACGACGCTGACGATCTCGTGCAGGAGACACTGACCAAGGGTCTCGCCAACATCGACAAGTTCGAACCCGGTACGCGCATGAAGTCGTGGCTCTTCACCATCATGCGCAACACTTACTATACCCGGGTCAAGATCGCTGCCCGGGAGGCGCCCGGCCTGCTCGATTGCGCGTCTTCGAGACCAATTTCGGAAGCCACCCAGGAATGGACCGTTCAGAGCAAGGAAGTTCACGGCGCCATTCAAAGGCTGCCTGAACACCAACGCGAGGTCCTGATGCTGATCGGCGTTTTGGGAGTGAGCTACGAGGAAACCGCCGACATATGCGGTTGCGCGGTCGGAACGGTCAAAAGCCGCCTGAACCGTGCGCGCGCCAACATCCTTGAATTCCTGGGGGAGAGTTCGCTGCAGACATTGATAGAAAGACGAAACCAGCTGTCGGATGGTCAGCTCGATGTCGAGGTCGACGGCCGCAGATAGTCAGTTCTTCACGTCGCGCCGACGTTTCTCGACGAGCGCGTTCTGCAATTCGATCGCCAGCTTGGTCAGGCGGTCTGGAATTTTTTCCTGCTCTATGGCGGCCAGCAGGGAAGCAATCTCCTGATCCACAGCCATCTCGACATGCGGATCCGGGGTATCGTCGCTCGAACGAGACATCACATTCTCTTGATAGCGGGTCCCTTGATCCTAGTGTGGTGATAAGCGCCTGGCATTACAAGGCGGTGTCAACCGCCAAGAAGCTCACCAGCGGCCCCTTGCACAGGTTTATTTCCTTGCTGCTCCTTCGTCGTCCCGGTCCTTCGTCGTCCCGGTCCTTCGTCGTCCCGGGCCATGGACGCGCGGCGGTGGCGTTCAATCCCTAGGCAATCGGTCAGCGGCGTGATCCTGATATTGATCGGGCTTGATCCGATTGCCGTCCAGCCCGCGCTCCTGGCCATGCTGCTTCTTGTTGCGATTCGACAAGACCGCGTTTTCTTCGATCTCGTCCTTCTCCGGGGAGGTCACCGCGCCGGCGCCGGCACTCTTGCCTGGCTGCTGCGGCCGAAATGTTTTTTACCGCCGGATGCCATGATATCCTCCTTCGAATCGGGGACACTCGTCGGTGCC
>NZ_RZQI01000960.1:0-2201 GCF_003998335.1 Mesorhizobium sp. M7A.F.Ca.CA.002.05.1.1
GCGCACATATGCCAGACAGCTGATGAAGCGCTCCACTGGCCCACATTTTGCGGTGATCGATTCGGCTACGCTGACCAGAAACGAACGTCGTTTCCTCGCCGAAGGCGCAATCACGGTCATCGACATGCCGATCCGCAACGCCGCGGCTCGCCTCGTCGGGGTCGATGCTAGCCAGGATTAATGGCCGGCGATTGCTGGTGAGTCGCTGCTTGCCTCCAAGGGCGAAAACTCAGTTGGGAATACATTCGTGAGCAGTAATGCTAGTGGCAGCACAACGTAGGCTCTGAATTCGTTGGGCCATGTGAAAGGGTCCGCTGCTGCGGGACGTGAGCACGTTGCGGCGGCATTACGCACATGATCTTGTGACCCCCGTGGCAAAAGAACTGAAGCGCCCGAGTCGCGACAACATATGCAGCGCTCAATGGCTTCGACAAAAATTCGGCACAGTTTCGACAGTTCGCATGCACCTCCAGGGTCAACGAGGTTGATTATGCCTGTTTATGTGGGTCGGCCACGCGAGCAGGAATTCCCACTACCTTTGCCCCGGCGGGAACATCTCGTGTGACCACGCAGCCAGCGCCTACCACTGCATTATCACCAATCGTGACGCCAGGCAGAATGATTGCTCCACCGCCGATCCAGACACGGCTGCCAATGTGAACAGGACGCCCGACCTGCAGGCCGGCCTGCCGCTGCTCGGCATCATGTGGATGATCGGCGGTATAAATCTGCACAGCAGGCCCAATTGCCGTTCCTTGCCCGATTTTGACCTCTACCACGTCAAGAATAACGCAGTTGAAGTTGATGTAGGCATTGGCTCCAATGCGGATATTGAATCCGTAGTCGCAAAAAAAGGGCGGACGGATGACCGTTCCGCGCCCAACCTCTCCCAGCCGCTCGGACAAAAGCTCATGCCAATGCCCCGTGGTCTGCCCCAGCGTATCATTGTACCGCTTGAGCCAAGCCCCGGTTGCCAACAGGTCAGCTTGGATCTCCGGATCCGCCGCATTGTAAAACTCGCCTGCGAGCATCTTTTCTTTTTGGCTACGCATCATAGTCTCCCGTCAGGTCGTGTCCCGTACAGTGATGCAGGAACGCACATCAAACTGCCTCGGCAACTTTGTAACTCGATCTTGCCGGGCGCGCGGTCGGTCACGAGCCGGGGCGACAGTTTCGTCTCGACCAACTTCCAAGAATTTGGATATCGGAGATCAACCGGTCGCAGGGGCCAATACCTGACGAAGTCGGCAACTGTCCAGCGGTCGAACTCACTTTCATGCCCATCTCAGATTGCGTGATATCGAGCGGTAAGCCATCAGCTAATGTATCGACCAGGTCCCGCCAGAGGATTACTCCTTTTTAGTTTGTCAGTCGCAGAGCCCCAGTACGACTGGTGGTAGAAAGCACACGGCCGGAATCTTGGCAGCGCTGTTCACACCCACTTCGTAAGCCTGGCCGATGGGCTCGGCGCCAGAGCACCAATGCTTGACCTGCTCCAGCTCTTGCTCGGCGGGTTGTTTCAGAGACGCTTGATCTCGATACCGCGTTTTCTCAGCACGTAGCCGATCTGGCGCGGGGTCAAACCGAGCAGGCGCGCCGCCTTTGCCTGCACCCAGCCACACTTTTCCATGGCAGCAATGACCGTATCGGCATCGGGCACCCTACCACGAGTCGTGGCAGGGCCTATCGGCGCTTGCCCGTCGCCGACGGGCGGGGCGGCACAGGCGGCGGAAGGCTCGATCGTAGTCGACTTCTCTGACGTCGGCTGTCCGTTCTTCCACAGCGCCGCGGCCAAGCACTGATCCGCGTAACAGGCAAAGTCAGTTCTGAGGATTGATGGACCCGTCGCCAGAACTGCCGTCCGTTGAACGCAGTTTTCGAGCTCTCGGATGTTACCTGGAAATTCGCAGTTCATTAGCACCTCAATCGCTTCGGGAGCGAAGGTCAGCGTGTGATCATTCTCAGTATTGAAATTCTTGAGAAACTGAGCGGCCAAGAGCGGAATATCACCTCGCCTTTCGCGCAATGCCGGCACGCGTAAAGTGACGACGTTGATGCGATAATAGAGGTCTTGCCGGAACTCCTTGCGTTGAACTGCCGTTTCCAAGTCCCTGTTCGTTGCGGCAATCACGCGAACATCAACTTTAATGGTGTGGTTGCTGCCGACGCGCTCAAACTCCTGCTCCTGCAGGACACGCAGC
>NZ_RZQI01000095.1:0-11349 GCF_003998335.1 Mesorhizobium sp. M7A.F.Ca.CA.002.05.1.1
GGCCTGAACAATGCCTCGAGCGCCAGCCTGAGCAGGCTGGCCGCCGGGGTGTTGGCGAGCGGCGTGCCACCGGAATCGTCGGCGGCGACGCCGAAGCGCTGGAGCTCGATCGAGACGCGCCGTGCCAATGCGCGATCGCCGGTGACGAGAGCCGCCCTTTGGCCGGGCTGTTCGACCGCGCGCTTGAGCGCGACGGCGATGGCGACAGCTTCATCACGTTCGCTGGCAGCTTCGAGCAAGGTCACCTCGGCGAAGGCGCCGGCAATGTGGGACGCCGGGAAACCGGCACGTGTCTCGGCCCAGAGTTCGGTGGTTTCGGCCGGCCGCAGCGCTTCGCCGACAAGGGCGGCGCGAAGCGCAAGTCGCGGTTCGGCCACGCCAATCTCCTCGACGTCGCTGCGCAATACGCCGATCTTGCCGATCAGCCTGGCCAAGCCATATTGCGGGTGGCCGAGCACGGCTGGACGCGCGCCGGGCGCGGCGATTGCCTGGAACGACGCTTCGTCCAGCGTACGGTCGAGGCCGGGCAGCACGATGGCGCCGCCGGGCAGGCGCGCGATGGCGGCAAGCAGTTCGGCCGTGGCGGGTATCGAGCCGGTCGAGCCCGCGGCGATAACGGGGCCAGCGGGCGGATTGCGCAGCAGCCGCGCCGCCTCGGCGCGGATCAGCGCACTGCGATGCGCGGCCGGATTTGAGCGGTCGCTTTCCGCGAGGAATTTCGGCCAGGCTTCGGTGACGATGCCGAGGAATTCGAGGGTCACCTGCCACCACCCGGCAAGGTTGCCGGTCACCAGATCGGTGAGCTTGGCCCAGTCCGTTCCTTCCGTCTCGATCTCGTCCATCAGCCGGGCGAGATCGCGCGCCAGCCAGATCGCGTCGGCGGTGGAAGCCGGGATGACGATCTCCTCGGCGAAAAGGGCGGCGACATGCGCCGGCAGCCGGCGTTTCCAGGCGCGCACCAACGGCGTCAGCAGCAACAGGCGTTCGATCGCGGCGATCGGCGGCGCGAGATCTATGGCCGCCGATGCCTCGGTCTCGAATGCGGCCTCATCCTCGTCGAACTCGCCCAGTGGCCGGATGACCGGCAGGATCGCCGAGCCGCCGCCGCCGCGTGCCGCCAGGCTGTCGACGAAGACACCCCGCAAGGCACGCGCGGCACGGCGTGTCGGCACATAGATGGTGACATCGGCCAAAGCGAGCGGGTCGCCGTCAAATCGAAACCCCGGAACAAGGCGGCCGGCAAGCAGCGCCTCGGCAAGCGTCGGCAGAAACGGCGCTCCGGGCGGGATCGAGAAAACGCGGCTGGAGCCGCTCATTGCGACTCGATGAGCGCACCGGCGACCGCCGCTTCCGCGAGCGGTACGGCATCGGGCGTGCCGACGGTGATCCAGTGGCCATGCATGGGCATGCCGAACAGGCGGCCGGCCGCGATGGCGGAATCGAAATAGGCGTTGAGCGAGTGCGGCCCGGCCGGTGCACCCTCGAACAGGCGCGGATGGACGATCGCCGCCCCGGCATAGATCAGCCCCGCCGGGTCGCCTTTCGAACGCCGCAAGCCGCCATCCGGCGCCACCAGGAAATCGGTGCTGCCGCAGTGTCCGGTCGCCTGTTGGAGATCCGCCAGCATCAGCAGAATATCCATTTTCGCCGCGTCCCATGCAAGGGCGAGGCGCTGGAGATTGAGAGGACCGTCATCGATCCAGAACGTGTCGGCGTTGAGGATGTAGAAGGGCTGATCGCCCAGTTCGGGCAACGCCTTGACGATGCCGCCGGCGGAATCGAGCAGTTGTTCGCTCTCGTCGGAAATGACGATGTTTGGCGCGCGGCGGGCAGTGACATGGGCGACGATCTGTTCGGGAAAGTAGTGGACGTTGACGACCGCCTTGCCGACGCCGGCGGCGGCCAGGCTGTCGAGGCTCCAGTCGAGCAACGTCTTGCCGGCAATCTTGACCAGTGGCTTGGGAATGGTGTCGGTGATCGGCCGCATGCGTTTGCCAAGCCCGGCGGCAAGTACGATGGCGGTGTCCGGTCTTGCTGTCACAGCGCTCGCTCCTCCAGCAAACCCTGGGCGTCGTAGAACTCGCGCAGGCTTGCCAGCGCCGGATGAGACAGAGCCCGGCGCAGATAGTCGCGGATGCGCGGCAAGTGCTTCAGATAATAGGGCTTGCCGTCGCGTTTTTCGAGACGGACGAAGATGCCGAGGATCTTGGAATTTCGCTGCGCCGCCATGATGGCGTAGGATTCCAGGAAGCTTGCCTCGTCGAAAGCGCCGGCTGCGTGGCGCGCCGCGACATAGGCATCCAGCGTCTGTTTCTCGATCTCGGGCGAGATGGTGACCCGCGCGTCCATGGCGAGCGAGGCGACGTCATAGGCGCAAGGGCCGATCAGCGCATCCTGGAAATCGACGATGCCTAGCCGATCATGCCCGGAACGGTCGCCGCGCCAGATGATGTTTGGCGAATGGAAGTCGCGCAGCATCAGCGTGACCTCGCGGCCTTGCAGCCGGTCGAGGAGCGCATTCCATTGCTTGTGGTAACCGGCGCGCAAGCTCTCGCTTGCCGGAGCGCCAGTGATTGCCGGCACGTACCAGTCGACCAGCAGATCGGCTTCGATCATCATGGCGTCGCGGTCGAAAGGCGGCACATCGTGGAAGCCGCCTTGCCCTGTTTCCAGGCGCTGCGGCCAGGCCCTGCCGTGCATCATGGCCAGCAGCTCAGCGGACGCTGCGTAACGCTCGGCCAGCGGCTGGCCATCGCCGCTGAGGAAACCTTCGGAACCAAGATGTTCGAGAAGCAGGAAACCTTGCTCCTGGTCCTCGGCATGGATTTGCGGAACGCTGACGCCGCCTTCCTTCAAGGCGCGGTCGATGGCAACGAAGGCGGAGACCGACTGAGCGGTATGCGCGATCTCGGCATAGGGCTTGCCGTCGCGCACAGGCGGACCGAGAACCAGCCGTGGCGAGTTCATCAAGACCCGAGGCTTTTGGTCCGGCAACGAAACGATCTCATAGGAGCGGGCCGAAGCATCGCCGATGAAATGGCGGCGCTGCGCTTCCCCCCAGCCGGCGTTCACGAGAAAGTCGCGCATGGCCAACGACCGTGCCGCCCGATCGAAGGCATCACCCTGGCCTGACAATCGCGCCAGCCGGCCTTCGCCATGCTGGACGAGCTCGATCAGGACTGTGGTTTTCGGCAGATGGGCTTCCGCCCGTTCCGGCCATTCGACCAAAGCAGCACCCTGCGCCAGGGCTTCGTCGAGCCCCAACTCATCGATCTCGTCCGCCGAGGACAGGCGGTAGAGATCGAAATGATGGACCGGAATGCGGGTGTCGTAGCTCTGCACCAATGTGAAGGTCGGACTCGGAACATCGAGACCGGCATCGTCGGCCAGGGTCCTGATCAAGGCCCGCGCCAGCGTCGACTTGCCGGCGCCGAGATCGCCCTTGAGGGCAAGCACGTCACCCGGGCGCAGCGACAGCGCCAGATCTTCGCCCAGCCGCGCTGTCTGGGTCTCGTCGGCGAGTAATCGCTCCAGCACCAGTCCGGTCATCGAACGCGCTACTCGGCCGCGGCGCGGATGCCCGGCATGTCTGGAAAGGTGCAGATGACGGTCGTGCCCTTGTCCTTGCCGGTTTCGATGCGAACGCTGCCGCCATGCAGCTCGACGAAGCTCTTGACGATCGACAGGCCGAGGCCGGCGCCGCGCCGGCGGCCGCCATTGGCGCGCGGCTCGAAACGGCGGAACACCGAATCGAGCACATCCGGCGGCATGCCGGGACCATCGTCATGAACCGAGAATTCCACCCCATCCGCCAGATGGCGGCAAGTGAGCCGGATGATGCTGGCTTCCGGGGCGTAATTGGCGGCGTTGCTGAGCAGATTGTAGAGGATCTGGCGGACGCGGACCTCATCGCCGTGAAACGTCTTCGGCGCCGCGATGGCGTCCACCTGGAGACTGATCGAATGCTCTTCCAGCCGGTCGGCCACCAGTTCGGCCGCAGCGGCGATGGTGCGATCGACCTGCACCTCGGAAATGTCGAGCTGCATGATGCCGGCGTCCACCGTCGCCAAGTCGAGTATGTCGTTGACGATGGTGAGCAGGACCGCGGAGGACGAGCTGACATGCTCGACATATTCGCGCTGCTTCTGCGTCAGCGGACCGGTCGTGGGCTGCGACAGGAGTTCGGTGAAGCCGATGATGTTGGTCAGCGGCGAACGCAGTTCATAGGAGACGTGCTGGACGAATTCGTTCTTGAGCTGGTCGGATTTTTGCAGCGCCTCGTTCTTGTCCTTCAGCGCCCGCTCGACATGGACGCTGTCGGTCACGTCGACGAAGGTCATCATCACCTGCCCGTTGGGCAGCGGGATCATGGCGTAACTCAGCACATTGCCGTTGTTGAGCTCGGTCTGTCCGTGGCGGTCGCGGCGCTCGTCGTCAAAGCCGGTGATGGCGGCAACGAAGCTGGGCCAGGGGCTGTCCGCGGCCTGCCGGTCGCAGAGGTCGCGTATCGTCGACACGTGGACACTGGGCTTGGCCGCTTCACCGCTCAATCCCCAGAGAGTGGCAAAGGCAGGATTCGACAGCCGGAGCCTGCCGTCGGGTCCGAACACCGCCACGCCTTCGGCAAGATTGTCGAGCGTCTCGCCCTGAACCCGCACGGCTGTCTGGTAGCGGCTTTCCAGGTCCATCTTCTCGGTCAGGTTCTCGAACACCCAGGTCACGCCGCCCTTGGGCTGCGGATTGGCGACGACGCGAATGGTCTTGCCGTCCGGCAGATGCCACCAATGTTCCTGGGATTCGACGGCGCGATAGGCGCCGAGCAGGCCTTCCTTCCAGCGACGCCATTCAGGCTGTTCGGCGATCTTGCCCTCGCTGCGCAGCCGGTCGAGCAGCAAGGCATTGTCGGGTGCGCTGTGCAGGAAGCCGGCGTCCAACCCCCAAAGCTTCTGGAAGGCTTGGTTGAAGAACCGCAGCTTCTCGTCGGTGTCGAAAATGGCGACTGCCGTGTTGAGCTGGTCGAGCGTGTCGGCGTGGCTTCGCACCGTCCGTTCGTATTCGCCGCGAACGGCCTCAATGGCACTGGTGTCACAGGCAAGGCCGGCCGAGCCATCGCTGCCGGCGAAATCGGTGACCGCGAACACACGGCGGTCACCTTCGATCACGGTGGACAGCGACTGCTCGAAAACCGGATGCGTCTTGTGCTGGGCGGCAATCGCATCGCGCGCCTGGCCGCCGAGGAACTCTTTTTTCTCCCGGACCGCGGCTTCGGCATTTTCGGCTTCGACGGCATCGGCATAGGCGCGGTTGACCCACTTCAGCCCGCCGTCCTCGCCGCGGAGCCATGCCGGCATGTTCAGCGCGTCGAGCAGGCCGATCATCGTGTCGTGGTCGGCGGCCAGCCGCTGGTTCTCGATCTTCAGCCTGGCCTGGCTGCGCTGCGTCTCCGAGAGCGAGACGAAACGCACGAGCACATGCGCGGCACTCTTGCGGCCATGCACTTCGAGCGGCGCACCGGCCTGCGATTCGATGACGAGGTCGAAGGGTTTGGCCTTCTCGCGCAATCCCGCGACGGCATGTTCGAGTGCCGCCGCCGAACGCGGCATCAGCCAGCGGCCGAAAGCGAGAAAAGCGGCCCTATCTTCGGGAGCGCCGCTTTCGACGGGCAATGTGCCGATAAGCTCGGGCTTCTTGTTTTCAGCGGCCCAGACGACGACGCGCTGGTCACGCAGATTGAGCAGCGCCTCGGAGCGGCGGAGCGCCGCGTTGATGTCGGCGAGGCGGCTCCTGAGTTCGACATTCTCCGCCGAGGTGCGGGCTCTTTCGCGGATGAGAACGATGGCCGATATCAGTGCGGCACCCGTCACGCCGACGAACACGGCAAGCTGCATGACCTCGATGGCGCTCACCGACAGTCCCGCGACGCTGGCAGCAGCGGTTTCGGCATGCGCGACGGCGCCAGCCAAGGGGCCCGCGAGCGCGGAGGTGGCAAGGAATGTCGACGCACGGGCGCGCCAGGACAGGCTCCCGCCTTCCAGGGCGGAGCCAGCAATCCCCGAATCGTCATGGCCGCCGGAAACGGCCCGTCCCGCTCTGTGCGGGTGTTGCCCCGGCATGTCTTGGTCCTCTCCGCCGCCTGAATGCAAGACCGCCCTGATGCGTGCCTCTCTTGACCCTCTCGGGCTGGAAGCATCGCCGAATCACCTGACAATAACCCCTCGCCGAATCGCCGTGAAGGCTGATGGCGCGCAAAAATAAGGCCGGGCGAAAAGTCAATCGCCCGGCCTCAATATCTGGTAGCAATTTTAGCTTTGGTTAATAGCGGTAGTGTTCCGGCTTGAACGGACCCTGCGGCGTGACGCCGATATAGGCGGCTTGTTCACCCGACAGTTCGGTCAGACGGGCGCCGAGCTTGTCGAGATGCAGGCGCGCGACCTTTTCGTCGAGATGCTTGGGCAGGACATAGACCTGGTTCTCGTACTGGCCGGGCTTGGTGTAGAGCTCGATCTGCGCCAGCACCTGGTTGGTGAAGGATGCCGACATGACGAAGCTCGGGTGGCCTGTGGCGTTGCCGAGATTGAGCAGCCGCCCTTCCGACAAAAGGATCATCCGCTTGCCGTCCGCGAAGGTGATCATGTCGACCTGCGGCTTGACGTTGGTCCATTTCAAATTGCGCAGCGCGGCGACCTGGATCTCATTGTCGAAGTGGCCGATGTTGCCGACGATGACCATGTCCTTCATCGAGCGCATATGGTCGAGGGTGACGACATCCTTGTTGCCGGTGGTGGTGATGACGATGTCGGCGGTGGGGGCCGCATCTTCCAGCGTGACGACTTCAAACCCGTCCATCGCCGCCTGCAGCGCGCAAATCGGATCGACCTCGGTGACCTTGACGCGGGCGCCGGCGCCCTTGAGCGAGGCCGACGAGCCCTTGCCGACGTCGCCATAACCGCACACGACAGCGACCTTGCCGGCCATCATCGTGTCGGTGCCGCGGCGGATGCCGTCGACCAGCGATTCCTTGCAGCCATATTTGTTGTCGAACTTCGACTTGGTAACCGAGTCGTTGACGTTGATGGCGGGGAAAGGCAGCAGGCCCTTCTTCTGCAGCTGATAGAGCCGGTTGACGCCGGTGGTCGTCTCTTCGGTGACGCCGCGGATCGCCGCCTTCTGCTTGGTGAAGAAGCCGGGCGAAGCCTTCAGGCGCTTCTTGACCTGGGCATAGAAGTATTCCTCTTCCTCGCTCTGCGGGTTGGACAGCACGTCCTCGCCGGCCTCGGCGCGGGCGCCGATCAGGATGTACATGGTGGCATCGCCGCCATCATCGAGGATCATGTTGGAGAGGCCGCCATCGGCCCACTGGAAGATCTTGTCGGTGTAGTCCCAATACTCCTCGAGCGACTCGCCCTTGACGGCGAACACCGGGATGCCGGCTTCGGCGATGGCCGCGGCCGCATGGTCCTGGGTCGAGAAGATGTTGCAGGAGGCCCAGCGGATATCGGCGCCCAGTTCCTTCAGCGTCTCGATCAGCACCGCCGTCTGGATCGTCATGTGCAGCGAGCCGGTGATGCGCGCACCCTTGAGCGGCTGCTTGGGACCGAATTCCTCACGGCAGGCCATCAGGCCCGGCATTTCGGTTTCGGCGATCTCGAGTTCCTTGCGGCCCCAGCCGGCAAGCGAGATGTCGGCGACCACATAGTCCTTGCTACCCGTCATGGCAGTACTCCGATGCGAATGTTGTGCTTGCGAATTTGTTGCGGACACGCCCGCGCCGGTCGGCGCGTCGAAGGGCGCGAATTGCCGGCCTGACTAGCAGATCGGAGCAAGGACGACAATGGGATATAAAGAAATCTTTATCCCTGCATGTCTCTCAGACACGCATCGGCGCTCTACCTGATCAGCATTCCTCGCCAAAGCGGGACGCCACCAGCTGCTCCAGGGCGTCGATGACCTGCCGGGCTTCCGGTCCGCTGGCGGTGACGCGGATCGAATAGCCGGGGCTTGCCGCCAGCATCATCAGGCCCATGATCGAGGTGCCGCCGACCTTGACGCCATCCTTCTCGACATGCACCGAGGCATCGAAGCCGCTGGCCAGCTGGACGAACTTCGCCGAAGCGCGCGCATGAAGGCCACGTTGGTTGATGATGGGAAAATCCCGGACAATTTGGTCTTTTTCCGGGGACAGCGCGGTCATTTGCTGCTCAGGAGCTGGCTGGCGACATTGATGTATTTGCGGCCGGCGGCCTGAGCCTCATCGAGCGCGGCGGCCATATTGTCGCCCTTGCGGATCGAGGAGAGCTTGATCAGCATCGGCAGGTTCATGCCGGCGATCACCTCGGTGCGGCCGGACTCCATCACCGAGATGGCAAGGTTGGAGGGCGTGCCGCCGAACATGTCGGTCAGCACGATGACGCCCGCCCCGGTATCGACACGGGCAACAGCGTCGACGATGTCGCGGCGACGCTGCTCCATATCGTCGTCGGCACCGATCGCCACGGTTTCGAAATTGTCTTGTGGCCCGACGACATGTTCGACGGCATGTCGGAACTCGGTGGCCAGTTGACCGTGCGTTACAAGCACGAGTCCGATCATTCTTTGGTGGCTCCCGTCATCGCCGCTTCACAGGCGCATTTTATGCTCGCCAGCCAATCCAGGCGGCGGGAGCGCTATCTTGTCGACGCACGGCCCGTTGACAAGCCCAAAATTGCGCAGGCACATGCCATTTTGACGCATTGCAGCAAAAAACCCGGAACGGATCATAGAAAAGGCGCGATCGACAGCCGCGCCATCACGACCGGCAAGGCGGCAGCGACGTTGCGTTCGACCGCATCGATACGCGGCACCCGACAGCCGGCGATGCTGGTGTCGGCATCCTCCTGAAAGCGTGCCGTTTCACCGGCCGGCGTCAGGCGGACATGCAAATCGACGATGGCGGCGGGCTCGAACGGCACCGCTCGCGGCCCGAGCCCAGGCACCTCGACGAGGCCTTCTATGATGGCGGGAGCGCGGCAGAGAAGCCGCCCGGCATGCACCTCGACAAAGAGCTGATCGTCACCGACGAGCCGCGAGAACAGGCCGCGATGGCGACAATGGTCGATGAGCGCCAGCGCCAGCGTCGTCTTGCCCGAACCGGAGGCTCCGGTGACGAGAATGCCGCGCTCGCCGATCAAAACCATTGTCGCGTGAATGTTTTCAGGCTGCACGGCTGGACCAGGCGTGGTTGGGATTCATGCTCTCAGCCTTCGGCCGGCAATGTCACCACAAAGCGTGCGCCCTTGATCTCGCCGGGTTTGGTGCCGGGGATGTTCTCGGCGGTGAGCGTGCCGCCATGGGCCTCGACGATTTGCCTGGATATCGACAGGCCAAGCCCCGAATTCTGGCCGAATGCCTCGCCGGCCGGCCGGTCGGTGTAGAACCGTTCGAAGATGCGGTCGATGTTGTCGGCCCGGATGCCGGGGCCATTGTCGTCGACGGTGACGATGTTGAACTTGCCGGCACGCGCCAGCGACAGGCTGATGTGGCCATGATCCTCGGGAACGAAGGAACGGGCGTTCTCGATCAAATTGGTGATGACCTGGCCGATGCGAAGATCATGCCCGACGACGACGTAGCCTTTGACGCCTTGCGGCAGTTTGGCCGCCTTGAACTCGATCTCGACCGCCTTCTTGTTGCGCGTCGCTTCGCGCGAAACGGCGACCAGATCGGTGATGAATTTCTTCAGGTCGACCGTCCCGGCATCTTCACGCGCGAGCTCCGCGTCCAGGCGCGATGCGTCGGAAATATCGGTGATGAGCCGGTCCAGCCGCCTGACATCGTGCTGGATGATATCCATCAGCCGGCCGCGCGAATCGTCGTTCTTGGCCAGCGGCAAGGTTTCCACCGCGCTGCGCAGCGACGTCAGCGGGTTCTTCAACTCGTGCGAGACATCGGCCGCGAAGCTTTCGATCGCCTCGATGCGGGCGTAGAGCGCGTTGGTCATGTCGCGTATGGCGATCGACAGATTGCCGATCTCGTCCTGGCGGTCGGAAAAATCGGGGATTTCCTCACGGCTCTTGACGCCGCGCCGCACCCGCACCGCCGCCGCCGACAGCCGGCGCAGCGGATTGGCGATGGTGGAGGCAAGCAGCATCGACAGGATGGCGGTGACAAGGGCCGCGATACCGAAGACGCGCAGGATCGCCTTGCGCTCGGCGGCGACGATCTTGTCGATGTCGCCGCCTTCGGTCGACAGCATCAGCACGCCCAGGACGGCACGAAAGCGCTGGATCGGCACCGCCACCGAAACGATCTGCTCCCCCTGCTCGCTGACGCGCACGATGGTCGACGGGCTGCCGGTGAGTGCCTTGACCACTTCCGGGAAAGCGGCGCCATTGCCGCCCGGCTGCTCGTGATAGACCGGCAGCTCGGTGTTGCGGAAGAAGTCGAAGACGAATTTCTGGATGCGCTCGACCAGATCGGGCTCTTCCTCCTCAACCGGCGGCAGGTCGTAGCGCAGGATCTGGCCACGCGAATAGAGGTGGCGTGAATCGAGCAGCAGATTGGCGTCGCGGTCATAGATGCGGGCGCGGGTCCTGGTCGGCGAGATCAGCCTTCGCAGCACCGGGGCGACCCGCTCCGGGTTGATCGGGAAGTCGAGGTTGTCGAGTTGGTCGGAGCCCGGCCCCAGGCTTTCGCCGGCCTGCAGTTCAAGCAGCTTTTCCGGGTCGATGCTGATCGAATCCGTCTCGACCGTCGCCGACGCGGCGATCGCGCCGGCGATGATCTCGCCCTGGGTCATCAGGCTTTCGACGCGGGCGTCGATCAGCCCGTCTCGGAAGGTGTTGAGATAGAGGATGCCGGTCACCAGGACGGCAAGGCCGGCAAGGTTGAGGAACAGGATACGCCGTGTCAGGCTGGAAAAGATATGATGGCCAAGGAAACGGCGCATCGGCACCGTGATCTTCGACACGAAGGACGGCATGATCCGCGACGGCCGCCTGGAGGCGCCCGCCGGTCTTGTTCGCTGTGCTTCCACTGCCATCGAATAGCAGGCCCTGCTACTTATGCTTCGCGGAACCGGTATCCGACTCCGTAAAGGGTTTCGATCATCTCGAAGTCGTCGTCGACGGCCTTGAACTTCTTGCGCAGCCGCTTGATGTGGCTGTCGATGGTGCGGTCGTCGACATAGACCTGTTCATCATAAGCCGAATCCATGAGCGCATCACGGCTTTTTACGACGCCTGGACGCTGCGCCAGCGAATGCAGGATCAGGAACTCGGTGACGGTGAGCGTCACCGGCTCGCCTTTCCAGGTGCAGGTGTGGCGCTCCTGGTCCATGACGAGTTGGCCGCGCTCGAGCGAGCGGGCCTGCTG
>NZ_RZQI01000961.1:0-2193 GCF_003998335.1 Mesorhizobium sp. M7A.F.Ca.CA.002.05.1.1
TCTCGCGCTGGCCGGGCAGGAAGGCAAGCACGCTGCCGCTCTCGTCGGCAAGGGCAGCGCGGATCGCCTTGGCCATCGCGTCCTCGATGGCGATGCCGGCGGGGCGTTCGTCATACCGGATGTCTACGGGGAAGGCGCGACCCTCGCTTTCGACGACCGGCGCGCCCGACATGAGTTTGGCGACACGCGCGCCGTCGAGCGTCGCCGACATCACTGCCAAGCGCAGATCCGGCCTGAGCGCCCCTCGGACGTCGAGCGCCAGAGCGAGACCAAAATCGCCGTCGAGCGAGCGCTCGTGGAATTCGTCGAAAATGACAGCCGAAACACCGGGCAGTTCGGGATCGTCGAGGATCATGCGCGCCAGCACGCCTTCGGTGACGACCACGATCCTGGTCTTTGCCGACATGCGGTTTTCCATGCGCATGGCATAGCCGACGGTGGCGCCAGGTTCCTCACCAAGCAATTCAGCCATCCGGCGGGCGGCGGCGCGGGCGGCGAGCCGGCGCGGTTCAAGCAGGATGATCTTGCCAGCGCCGAGCCAAGGCGCGTCAAGCAGCGCCAGCGGCACCAGCGTCGTCTTGCCGGCGCCCGGCGGCGCCACCAGCACGGCGCTGTTGCCATCGCCGAGCGCTTCCGTCAGCGCCGGCAGCACGGCGGATACAGGAAGCTCCGGCAGGGGTTTTGTGGTCATGGCGCCCGCATATCAGCGGTTACGGCCAAGGCGCAACCAGAGTCGGTTTAAAGCCGGGTGCGCGAAAACGGGTTCCAGCGCACGGTGCCCAGCCGCGCTTCCTCACGAACCATGGTCAAAAGGCCGGCGCCGCCAACGACCGCCAGGCCAACCAGCGACAGCCCGTCCGGATATTCCCGGAAGAACAACGCGCCGAGGATCACCGCCCAGGCGATCTGCGAATAATGCGTCGGCGCGACGCGGTTGGCGGGCGCGTATTTCATGGCCAGCAGCTGCAGGAATTGTCCACCCGCGGTGAAGGCACCGGCCATTGCCAGCCACAGCAACTGCTTTCCGCTGGGAACAGTAAAGGCGGTGGCGGCGGCACCGATGCCGTTGAACAGCAGGCCGCAACCGACCAGCACGCCGAGCATGGTGGTGCGCTTTTCCTGCTGCGCCAGCGAGCGCATCAGGATGACGCTGGTGGCCGCGAGGAAAGCAACGCCGAAGGCGGCAAGATGGCCGAGATTGAGTTCGCGAAAGCCAGGCCGCACCACCAGCATGACGCCGGCAAAACCGGCGACCACCGCCAGCCAGCGCCAGGGGCCGACCTTCTCCTTGAGGATCACCGTGGAGAGAATGGTGACGCAGAGCGGCGCCAGGAAGATCAGCGCATAGGACTCGGCCAGAGGAATGGTGGTGAAGGCGTAGACGCTGAGCACGCCGGAAGCGATGCCCGCCCAGGCGCGCGCCTGCACCGCCCATGGTCTTTTGGTGCGCCAGAAATCGCGCCAGCGTTCGCCCGCAGGTCGCGTGAAGAATAGGAAGAAGCCCGCGAACAAAGTTATGAAAAAGCCGATCTCGAAGATCGTGAGTTGACCGCCCAGGCTTTTGACAACGGCATCGCTGCCCGAATAGCTTGCGTAGGCGATCAGGGCGAGCAGGATTCCGTTCGTCACGTTGTTCCAGTTCCGGGGAGAGAGTGATTTGAAAATCCTGGCGCTCGGTGCCCATCCGGACGACATCGAGATCTTCATGTTCGGTACGATGGCCGCCTATGCCGCGCAAGGCGCAGAGCTCACTTTTGCCATGGCCACGGATGGTGCCAGGGGCGGCACGAGTGATCCCGCTGTTCTCGCTCGTGTCCGTCGCGATGAAGCAACGGCCGCGGCTGCGCTGGTAGGCGCAATGCCACGCTTCCTCGACTTCCCGGACGGCGAGTTGGTGGCCGATGCAGCGCTGATCGGAGCTCTGAAAGCACTGATTGGTCAAACCGGCCCGGATCTGGTGATCACGCATGCGCCCAACGACTATCACGCCGACCATCGCGCGTTGTCGGACGGCGTGCGCATCGCGGCGTCTTTCGCCGTCCCGGTGCTGCATGCCGACACGATGGGCGGCACCGGTTTTTCGCCGACGCACTATGTCGACATTTCCGCCCATGCCGACGTCAAGGCCGAGGCGATCCGAATGCATCAGTCGCAGGATCCCGACCGCTTCGTCGACATCGCGCGGACACAGAA